>NZ_BAABIL010000460.1:0-7149 GCF_039542765.1 Kineococcus glutinatus | reverse complement strand
GGAGGAGGGCACCATGGGAACCCAGGACGTCGTCGTCAAGGACACCGACCCCGTGCGCGTCGCGGAGCTGTCCGCGGTCGCCGCGAGCTTCGAGCCGGACGACATCGGCCCCGTCATCCAACCCCTGTACGGAGAACTGCACCGCAGGCTGGGAGAGGCCGGCATCCGCCCCGCCGGGCCGGGGATCGCCTGGTACGAGTACGCAGACGGGGACGGCGAGGCGGTCCGGGTGCACGCCGGGGTCGTCGTGGCCCCGCACGAGACGACCCGCGGGGGTGTGGAGGTCGTCGACCTGCCCGCCGTGCGGGCCGCCACGATCGTCCACCACGGACCGATGGACGGCGTCGACGCCACCTGGCAGGTCCTCGCGCGCTGGATCGAGGACAGCGGTCACCGGCCCCTCGGCCTCGGTGGCGAGGTGTACCTGGACTACTGCCCGGAGGACCCCTCGAACGGGGTCACCGAACTGCAGATCCCCATCGCACCGGAAACCGGTGATCCGCAGGAGAGGCCGTAGCCGGTGCGGATGCCGGCGGGGGTGGGGACGTCGGTACGGGCGTGCTCACCGACCCCGCCGGCTCCTGGTGGCTGAGCTCGTCGTCGCCGTCGAGCCCGATGCCGCGGTAGACGCCCCGACCGCTCGCCGGGAAGCGGCCGGGCTCCGCGGCGGCGTCCCAGGACGTGTCCTCCGGCCACACGAGCACCGCGCCCCCAGCAGGAGGGCGAGCCCGAGCACGGCGCGCAGGGGCAGCGGCGACACGGTCACCTCCCGGCGATGGTGGAACGCGCGCTGGGGTTTCGTCCCGCGGATCGTCACGATGGTGGGGTGGGTGATCGCTTCTACTCGCGCCGTTGGCACGAGCGCCGTCCTCACGCCTCCCTCCGGTGACGTGGTCCGTTGCGACCGTCAGGTCGAGGGCAGTTCGGGCGCGATCTCCTGCAGGCGTGCCGACACGGCAGCTTCCAGCCGCTCAGCCGTGGCGATCTCGAAGAACGAGGAATCGATCTCGTCCCACACCGACGCGTCCTCAGCGGAGACGTCTTCCCAGCCGTTCGGGCGGAAGCGTTGGTACTCGTCCCGGGCGCGGGCGACGAGCGCAGCGACATCTGCCAGCCCGAGCCAGCGGAAGCCCTCGACCGCGTCGTCGACCGCGTGCATCCTGTCGTTGGAGAAGAGGTTCTCAACGCCTCCACCCACCAGCCCACCGTTCACGGCGATGCCGTGCAGGCCCATCACCGCGCCGAGCATGCGCAGTCCCGGCAGAGCGGAGGAGTCCTCCACCTCGTAGGCGTGGACGGCCCGGACGGTCAACACCTCGAGCAACGGGGTCATCGTTCGCGGCCTCCAGTCGTGATCATGTCGGCAGCAGACGCTACCGCCGACCGCCGTGCCGTGACGGGTGGGAGCGAGGAGCCGGGTGAGCGTCGTCTGCGATCGTGCGGTAGCCGGCCCCCACGTCACCGCGGCGGAATCCGTCGGCCCTCTGCCTGGACGAGCCCCACCGCCGCGGGTCGGCGGGGATTCCGTCACCCGACCACCACCCGGTCGAGTTCCGGCGGTGGCTCCTGGTTCGGCCAGCGGTGAGGGTGATCTCCTCGTGTCGCAAGAACTCCTCGATCACCGACCGCGAGCCGGTTCACCGGATGACAGCCCGGGTGGGCCGCTACACCTCGGACGCTCCGAGGGCCCGCAGCAACCACGCGCTCAGGTCGTCGAGGTACGAGTCGTCGACGGGAACCCGGCGCACGGCCAGGCGCCAGTACAGGGGACCTGCGATGACGTCGAGCGCCATCTCGACGTCGAGGTCGCCCGGGAGTTCCCCGCGTCGCACCGCTCGCGCCAGAACCGCTGAGGCGAGTTCCCGGCGGGGCTGGCCCACCTCGCGCCACAGGGCTTCGGCGAGTCCGGCGTCGTGGGCGGCCGCGGAGGTCAGGTCGGGGACGACGGCCCCGTAGACCGGATCGACGAGCCAGTCGTGCAGCGCGCGCAGGGAAGCCCTGACGTCCTCCCGCAGGGAGCCGGAGTCGGGGACGTCGGCGATGGGGACGACGAGCTGGGACAGCGCCGCCATCGTCATCTGCTGCTTGGAGGGCCACCGGCGGTACACGGCGGCCTTGCCCACGCGGGCGCGCCGGGCCACGCCCTCGACCGTGAGCCGGGCGTACCCGGTGACGGCGAGCTCCTCGAGCGTCGCGCGGGCGAGGGCGTCGCTGACCCGCGGCTGCAACGTGGCGTGCCCCGTCGGCGCACGTCGGCCTTCGCTGCTCATGGGCGGCCCCCCTCGTTCCTCGTCGACGATCCCACCGGGCACGGTCTACAGTCAATGGAACGATACCGTTCCGTTCTTTGGGAGGCGACGTGTCCACCACCACCCGTTCCGCCGGGGAGGTGGCGCAGGAGTCCCTGCGCCTGCTCCTGGCCAAGGACATGGAGGCCTACACCGCCCTCTGGGCCGAGGACGGGGTCTTCGAGCTCCCCTTCGCGCCCCCCGGCCAGCCCTCGCGCATCCAGGGGCGCGCGGCGCTGAGGGCCCACCTGGCCGGCTACACCGACCTGCTCGACATCCGCGAGATCTGCGACGTCGTGCTCCACGAGGGCGGTGACCGGGATCGCGTCGTGGTGGAGTTCGCGGCCAGCGGGGTCGTGGTGGCGACCCAGCGCCCCTACCGCATGAGCTACATCGCGGTCATCGCCACCTGCGAGGGCTCCATCGAGAGCTACCGCGACTACTGGAGCCCCGCGGCGGCGGCAGACGTGCTCGCCGGCGTGGACACCAGCCGGGCCGCCTTCGCGGCGGGGGTGGCGCGATGAGCACCGTCCTGGTCACCGGAGGCACGGGCACCACCGGCAGCCGCGTCGCGCGGGGCGTCACCGAGGCAGGAGTCGTCGCCCGCATCGCCAGCCGCAGGGCTGCGGCGCCGGGGCAGGTCCACTTCGACTGGGCCGATCCCGCGACGCACGGACCCGCCCTCAGCGGTGTCGAGGCGGCCTACCTCGTCGCTCCGGTCGGGGTCGTCGACCCCGCTCCGCTCGTGCAGCCCTTCCTGCGGGCGGCAGCCGCAGCCGGGGTGCGCAGGCTGGTGCTCCTCAGCTCCTCCGCCGTGGAGGAGAGCGAGCGGCCGGGCCTGGGCGACCTGCACCGCAGGGTGCGCGCCAGCGGCCTGGAGTGGGCCGTGCTGCGCCCGTCCTGGTTCATGCAGAACTTCACCGGCCAGCACGCGGCGTCGGTGGCCGCGGGTGAGGTGGTGTCCGCGACCGGATCCGGCCGCATCGGCATCATCGACGCCGAGGACATCGCCGCCGTCGCGGTCCGTGCCCTGCTGGACGAGGAGCCGCACGACACCGACCTGGTGCTCACCGGACCGCAAGCCCTCGACTACGCCGAGATCGCCGCAGCCCTGAGCCGGGCCCTGGGCCACCAGGTCGTCCACCGGGCGGTCACCCCGGCCGCGCTGGGTCGGCACCTCACCTCGCTGGGCGTCCCGCCGGAGTGGGCCGACGTGCTCGCAGCCCTCGACGACGACATCTCCCGCGGTGAGCAGGACTTCACCACCTCGACCGTCTCCGACGTCACCGGGCGCCCACCGCGCAGTTTCGCCGACCACCTCGCAGAACACACCCGAGGACTCCGCTCCCAGGAACGGTGCCGCCCCGCCCCCACCGGCCCCCGGGGCGCGGTCGTGGCACCCTCGGGCCCGTGACAGGACTGCGCAGAGCGGGTGAGGTCGTCGGACGGTGGTTCGCGCTGATCGTCGTGGGGGCCGGCGCGATCGCGCTGGCGTTCCCCCCGGCGTTCGAGGGGTGGTCGCCGGCGGTGCCCTGGCTGCTGAGCGTGATCATGCTCGGGATGGGCATGACGCTGCGCCCGGCCGACTTCTCGATCATCGGGCGGCGGCCGTGGGCGCTGCTGCTCGGCGTCGCCGCCCAGTACACGATCATGCCGCTGCTCGGTTTCGGCATCGCCCACCTGCTCGGGTTCTCGGCGGTGCTGGCCGCCGGCATGATCCTCGTCGGTGCGGCCCCGGGTGGCACGGCCTCCAACGTCATGGTGTTCCTCGCCCGCGGCGACACCGCGCTGTCGGTGGCGATGACGTCGGTGTCCACGCTGCTCGCGCCGTTCGTCACCCCGCTGCTGGTGCTCGCGCTGGTCGGGGAGTCGCTGCCCGTCAGCGGGACCGCCCTGTTCACGTCGATCCTGCAGATCGTGCTCGTGCCCGTCGTGGCCGGGTTGCTGCTGCGGCTGCTCGTGCCGCGGCTCGTCGAGCGCTGCCTCGACGCCCTGCCCCTGGTGTCCGTCGCCGGCATCACCGCCGTCGTGCTGGCCGTGGTCGCGGGCAGCGCGCCCACCCTGCTGGACGTCGGCGCGCTCGTCGTGCTGGCCGTCGTGCTGCACAACGGCGGCGGGTTGGCCCTCGGGTACGCCGTCGGCCGGTTGTGCCGGATGCCGGTGGCGAGCCGGCGCGCGATCAGCATCGAGGTGGGCATGCAGAACTCCGGCCTCGCCGCCGCCCTCGCCACCGTGCACTTCGCGCCCGCCGCGGCGCTGCCCGCGGCGATCTTCTCGGTGTGGCACAACGTGTCCGGCTCGCTGCTGGCGAGCTGGTGGTCCCGGCGGCCGGCGCCGCAGGACACCGCGGCCCCGGCCCCGGCGGAGGCGGTTCCCGGCGCACGACCCCGCTGACGGCGCGACCCCCGGTGCCGGCGCCGCACCGGCACCGGGGCGCTCAGCCGTCCGCGGCGATCTCCCGCAGCGCCTCCGCCGTCGCGGCGTCCGCGGGCAGGAACGTCTCGATGCTCAGCTCGGCGGCGGTGACGTCCACCGCGCTGCCGAACGTCGTCACCGTCGACAGGAAGTTCAGCTCCGCGTCGCCGTGCCGCACGCGCAGCGGGACGACGACCGCCCCCGGCGGGACGGGTTCCTCCCCGCCGGGCAGCGCCGACAGCTCCGCGTGCAGCGCCGCGAGCCCCGGGTCCGCGCTGACGGCGGCGTCCCGGGAGAGCCGGTGCAGCACGTGCGAGCGCCACTGGGCGAGGTTCGCGATCCGCGGCGCCAGCCCGTCGGGGTGCAGGCTGAGGCGCAGCACGTTCACCGGCGGCGCCACCAGCTCCGGCGCGGCGCCGCCCGCGAACCACCAGGCGGCGCGGTTGCCCGCCACGAGATTCCACGAGCGGTCCACGACCAGCGCCGGGTGCGGTTCGTGCGCCGCCAGCAGCAGGTCCAGGGACCGCCGCACCGGCGACATCTCCGGGTCGGTGAGCGCCCGCTCGGCGTAGACGGGGGCGAACCCGGCGGCCACCAGCAGCTCGTTGCGCTCCCGCAGCGGGACGTCGAGCTGCCCGGCCAGGTGCAGCACCATCCGGCGGCTGGGCCGGGAGCGGCCGGTCTCCAGGAAGCTCAGGTGGCGGGCGGAGACCCCCGCCTCGCAGGCCAGCTCCAGCTGGCTCAGCCGCCGGCGCTGCCGCCAGGTGCGCAGCAGCGACCCCACGTGGGGGCGCACCGCGAGTTCGGCCATGCCGGCGACCGTAACCGCGCCGGTGGTGGCCGGTCACCTACCTGGCGGGTAATCGACGCGCCGCACCCCCCGCGACCACGGTGGGGTCATGACCACCTCCACCGCCCCCGTCCCCACCGCCGCCCGGACCCGCCTGCCGGGCCTGCGCGCGCTGCTGCGCCTCGACGTCGCCGTCACCGGCGCCAACGCCGTCGCCTACCTCGCCGCCGCCGCCCCGCTCTCCGACGCCCTCGGGCTGCCGGTGGGGCTGCTGCGCGGCGCCGGGGCGTTCCTGCTCGTCTACGCCGCCGCGGTGTGGCTCGTCGCGGCCCGCCCCCGCATCCACCCCGGTGCCGCCGCCGCCGTCGTCGCGGTGAACGCGCTGTGGGCCCTCGACTGCCTCACCGCGGCCCTGCTCGGCTGGGGCACCCCCACGACCGCCGGCGTGGTGTGGACCGTGCTGCAGGCGCTCGTCGTCGCCGCCTTCGCCGCCGCCCAGCTCGCCGCGCTGCGCCGGCGGTAGGGCCGCTCAGCCCAGCAGCCCCGCGTCGTGCGCGGTGACGGCCGCCTGCACCCGGTTGCGGGCGCCGAGGGTCTCCAGCAGCGCGCTGACGTGACCCTTCACGGTGCCCTCCACGAGGTGCAGGCGGCGGGCGATCTGGGCGTTGGACAGTCCCTCCGCGAGCAGCACCAGCACCTCCCGCTCGCGCGGGGTGAGCCGCCCGACGCGCTCGCGGGCGTCCTCGCGCCGCACCAGCACCCCGTCGCGGTGGGCGTCCACCAGCCGGCGCGCCACCGCCGGCGACAGGAAGGCCGCGCCGGTGGCGGCGGCGTGCACCGCCATCGACAGCTCCCGCGGGTCCCCGGACTTCAGCACGAAGGCGTCGGCCCCCACGGCCAGCGCCCGGGAGACGTACTCCTCCTCCCCGAAGGTGGTGAGCACCACGACGCCCGTGCCGGGGGCGGCGCGCCGGACCTCCTCCGCCGCGGCGAGGCCGTCGAGGCGGGGCATCCGCACGTCGAGGACGACGACGGCGGGCCGGTGGGCCAGCACTGCCTCCACCGCCGCGCGCCCGTCGGCGGCCTCGGCGACCACCTCGATGCCCTGGTCGAGGGCGAGCACCGCCCGCACCCCGGCCCGCACCACCGCCTCGTCGTCGGCGAGCACCACCCGCACGCCGCCCCGCGCCTCAGCGCCCACCGGTGCCCTCCCCGGTCGCGGCGAGCAGGTCCTTGCTGACGAGCCGCCCGTCGAGGAAGCACAGCCGGTACACGTCCCCCGAGCGGTCCGACGCCAGGTCGGCGGTCACGGCGTAGTGCTCGCACACCGAGCCCGGCGGTGGCGGGTCGGCGGCCGCGGCGCGGCGCACCGCGGGCAGCAGCCGGGGGACCTGCCGGCCGGGCAGCACCGCGGCCACCACGTTCTGCTGCTCACCGACCTGCATCCGCTCGTAGTCCGCCTCGGCGAGGACGGAGCGGGAGGTGGCCACCAGCAGGTCGGTCTGCAGCGCCACGGCCAGCAGGAACACCGCGGACGCCGGGACCGCGACGGCCACCGCCAGCCGCCGCCGGCCCCGCCGCTGGGCGGCCTGCAACCGCGCCACCGCGTCATCGCCGTCCCCGGCCGGGGCGGGCACCGGGCCGGGGGAGGCGGCG
>NZ_BAABIL010000459.1:0-905 GCF_039542765.1 Kineococcus glutinatus | reverse complement strand
CGCGGACGGCGGCGACGCCGACTCCGGCGACAGCGACTCCACCCAGGTCGACCCCACCGGGTCCGACCCGGCCGGTTCGGACCCCGCCGGGGCCTGAGGTGACCACCGTGGCGCCCTCCCCGGTCCCGCCCGCCCGCGCGGCGGGCGGGACCGGGGCCACCGGCCCCCTGCGCCGCTGCTTCGGCGAGGCCGCCGACCGGTTCGCCGCCGAGCACTGGAACACCCGCCCGCTGCTCGTGCGGGCGGCCGCGCGGGGCGGCGACGGCTTCGAGGACCTGTTCCGCGCCGCCGACGTCGACGAGCTGCTCGGCCCGCGGGGGCTGCGCACCCCGTTCTTCACGCTCGTCCAGGACGGGCGGACCCTGCCGCGCGCCGGGTGGACCCGCAGCGCCCGCGCCGGCGACCGGCAGCTGTCCGACCTGCCCGACCCCGACGGCATCGCTCGCGCGCACGCCGCCGGCGCCACCATCGTGCTGCAGGCCCTGCACCGGACGTGGCCACCGCTGGCCGCCTTCTGCGCCGACCTCGCCGCCGAGCTGGGCCACCAGTGCCAGGTCAACGTCTACGTCACCCCGCCCGGTGCGCAGGGCTTCCGCCCCCACCACGACACCCACGACGTGGTCGTGCTGCAGGTGGACGGCGAGAAGCACTGGACGATCCACCCGCCCGTCGTGGAGCTTCCGCTGCGGTCCCAGCCGTCCTCGGCGCTGGGGCCGGACCCGGCGGCCGGGCGCGAGCCCGTCATCGACGCGGTGCTGCGCCCCGGCGACGCGCTCTACCTGCCCCGCGGCTGGCTGCACTCGGCCCGCACCGCCGACGAGCGCTCCATCCACCTCACCGTCGGGCTGCTCGCCACCACCTGGGCCGACGTCCTCGGCGACGTCGTCGCCGGTGCCGGACCGGCC
>NZ_BAABIL010000458.1:0-927 GCF_039542765.1 Kineococcus glutinatus | reverse complement strand
GTGGCCGCCGTGCAGGGCAACACCCCCACCGACGGCCTGGACTTCAACGCCGAGCGGCGCGCGGTGCTGGACAACCACGCCCGCGCCACCGCGCAGCTGGCGGCCGACGTGCGCGCCGGGCGCGTCCCGCAGCCGGACCTCGTGCTGTGGCCGGAGAACGCCAGCGACATCGACCCGCTGCTCAACGCCGACGCCGCGCGCGTCATCTCCGGGGCCGTCGACGCCGTGGGCGCACCCACCCTCGTCGGGGCGGTGCTGCAGGGGCCCGGCGAGGGGCTGACCAACGCCGGGATCGTGTGGAGCCCGGGCACCGGCCCGGGTCAGCGCTACGCCAAGCAGCGCCCGGCGCCCTTCGGGGAGTACATGCCCTACCGCTCGTTCTTCCGGTTGTTCACCGACAAGGTCGACCTGGTCTCGCGCGACTTCGTGCCCGGCACCAGCACCGGTGTGATGAGCATGGGCGGCGCGAAGGTCGGCGACATCATCTGCTTCGAGGTCCTCTTCGACGACCTGCCCCGCGAGGCGGTCCTGGCCGGCGCGGACATGCTGGTGGTGCAGACGAACAACGCGACCTTCGGCTACTCCCACGAGGCGGTGCAGCAGCTGGCGATGTCGCGGCTGCGGGCGGTGGAGACCGGCCGCAGCGTCGTGCAGATCTCCACCGTGGGGGTCAGCGCGTTCATCACCCCCGACGGGGTGGCCCACCAGCGCACCGGGCTGTTCACCTCCGCGGTGCTGAACGGGCAGCTGCCGCTGCGCTCGCAGCTGACGTTCGCGGTGCGCCACGGGCAGGCGGTGGAGCTGGCGCTGTGCGCCCTGGGGGGGCTGCTCGTGCTGGCCGCCGGGCGTGACCGCCGTCGCGGCGCCACCCGCCGGCCCGCCCTGCGCCGGCGCGCGGTCGCGGCGGGGCGGTGAGGTGTTCGTGAC
>NZ_BAABIL010000457.1:0-9405 GCF_039542765.1 Kineococcus glutinatus | reverse complement strand
ACCGCGTCGGGACCGGCGGGAGGAGCGGTGGTGGGGGTGGAGGACGTCACGGCACCACTCTAGGGAGCGGACCGGGCTCCCCCGGCCCGCTCCCCCGAGCTCGTCAGGGGGTCAGCTGCAGCGCCTCGTCGGTGCGGGCGGTGACCTGCGCCAGCAGGTCGGCGTCCTGCGACAGGCGCCGGCCGTAGGAGGGCACCGCCTGCTCCAGCTGCGCGCGCCAGCCGTCCACCTTGCCGGGGAAGCACTTGCGCAGCAGCGTGAGCATGACGTCGACGGCGGTGGAGGCGCCCGGCGAGGCGCCCAGCAGCGCGGCGAGGGAGCCGTCGGCGGCGTGCACGAGCTCGGTGCCGAACTGCAGCACCCCGCCGCGGGGGCCCTTCTTGATGACCTGCACCCGCTGCCCGGCGGTGATGAGCTCCCAGTCCTCGGCCTTCGCCTCCGGGTAGAACACCTCCAGCGCCGCGATCCGCTGCTCGCGCGACTGCAGGACCTGCTTGACCAGGTACGTCGTCAGCGGCACGTTGTCGCGGGCCACGGCGAGCATCGGCACGAGGTTGCCGGGGCGCACCGACAGCGGCAGGTCGGTGAGGCGCCCGTGCTTGAGGAAGCGCGGGGAGAAGCCGGCGTAGGGCCCGAACAGCAGGGAGCGCTGCCCGGCCACGATGCGGGTGTCCAGGTGCGGCACCGACATCGGCGGTGCCCCGACCTCGGCCTGCCCGTAGACCTTCGCGCCGTGCCGCTCGGCGATCTCCGGTCGCCGGCAGCGCAGGAACTGCCCGGAGACGGGGAAGCCGCCGAAGCCGGCGCCCTCGGGGATGCCGGAGCGCTGCAGCAGGTGCAGGGCACCGCCGCCGGAGCCGACGAAGACGAACGGGGCGCGGAAGGTGCCGCCGCCGCCGCCGGAGCGGACGTCCAGCTCCCAGCGGGCGCCGGTGCGGCGCAGGTCGCGCACGGTGTGCCCGGTGAGCACGCGCACGCCCCGCGCCACCGCCACGTCGAGCAGGGCCCGGGTCAGCGCGCCGAAGTCGACGTCGGTGCCCGCGGTGGCCCGGGTGGCGGCGATGCGCTCACCGGGGGCCCGCCCGGCGGTGAGCAGCGGCGCCCACTCCCCGATGCGGGCGTGGTCGTCGGCCCACTCCATGCCCCGGAAGAGGGGCTGCTCCCGCAGCGCGTCGTAGCGGGCGCGCAGGTAGGCGACGTTGTCCTCCCCGCGCACGAAGCTCATGTGCGGCACGGAGTTGACGAACCGCGACGGGTCGGTCAGCACGCCGGTCTCGACGAGGTGGGCCCAGAACTGCCGCGACACCTGGAACGACTCGTTGATCGAGATCGCCTTGCTGACGTCGACGCCGCCGCCGGGGCGGGCCGGGGTGTAGTTCAGCTCGCAGAGCGCGGCGTGGCCGGTGCCGGCGTTGTTCCACGGGTCGGAGCTCTCCTGACCCACCTGGTGCAGCTTCTCGAGGACGGCGATGGACCAGCCTGGCTCCACCTCGGTGAGGAGCACCGCGAGCGTGGCGCTCATGATGCCGCCGCCGATGAGGACGACGTCGTGCTCCTGGTCGTGCTGCGTTGCGGACACCGTTGACGACACGATCCACAGCCTCGGGCTTCTGGTGCGGGCGCGCGATCCCCCGGGACCGCCGCACCGGTGCGAACAGGGACACCGGCACGCTACGACCTCCCGGCCGCAACGCGAACTCCGGGGGGCTCCGGCGGACCGTGCCGTCCCTCACACCGGCTCGCACGCCGGTCCTGCGGCGGTCCTGCCCGGCCTCGCGCGGTCTCAGGCGACGCGCAGCCGCCGACCGCCGACCTCGACGACGTCGCCGCGGCGCAGCTGGCGGCCGCGGCGCTGCTCGGGCTCGCCGTTGACGGTCACGGCACCCGAGGCGAGCAGCTCGCGGACGCCGCCGCCGGTGTCGACGGCGTCGGCGAGCTTGAGAAACTGCCCCAGGCGCAGGCCGTCGGAGGTGGTGGGGACGTCGCGCGTCGCGGGGTCGGGGGTGGGGTCGGGCACGCGCCCATCCTCCCCCACCCCCCGCCGCGGACCGCACCGGTGCGGGTCCGCGGCGGGGGCCGGGCGGGGCGCTCAGGTCCCGGTGGGGGGCTCGTCGTCGAGCGCCACGGCCTCGAGCACGGCGGCCACCCGGGACGCGTCGGTGCCGTCGAAGCGCTCCGGCAGCAGCAGCTCCGCCCGCCGGCCACCGCGCAGCGGCACCACGAGGCGGGTACCGGGGGCGTGGTCGGCGCCCGCCCCGCAGCCGGTCGCGCCGGTCCCCGGCTGCGCCGCGGGGGTCTTCGCCAGGCGCGTGGGCGCGGGTTCGCCCGCCCCGGGCACGGAGCCGGCCGGCGGCTCGTCCGCGAGGACGGCGTCCTCGGCCTCCTCCTCGGCGGCGACCTCCCCGGGGGGTGCTCCCGCCGGCGGGGTGGCCGCGGCGCGCAGGTCCCCGCCGGCGCCGGCGATGAACGTGCGCAGCCGCTCCACCCCGCTGCGGGCGGCCAGGCCCGCGACGGGGTCGAGGTAGCCCTGCCGCACGGCGCGCTGGAGCAGGTCGTCCAGCGCCGACGCGGCGCGGTCCTCATCGGTGCCCATGCCGTCCTCCCTCGGCGGGTCCGGTACCCGCCCACGGGCAGCATCGGCGGGCGGTGGCGGGGCGGTCAATCGGGGGGATCCCCCACCGCGCACCCCCTGGCGGGCCGCGTCCGCGCGCTGCCCCTAGGTTCGGGGCATGGCGAACACCCCTGACAAGATCGTCTACACCGCCCGCGCCACGGTGACCGGTGGCCGCCGCGGCGGCCACGGCGTCACCGAGGACGGCGTCCTCGACGTGCAGCTGCAGGCCCCCAAGGAGATGGGCGGTCCCGGCGGTGGCACCAACCCCGAGCAGCTCTTCGCCGTGGGCTACGGCGCCTGCTTCCAGGGCGCGATGGGCCTGGCGGCGAAGGAGCTCGGCGTGGACGTCTCCGGCTCCACCCTCGTCGCGGAGGTCGGCTTCGGGCCCGAGGGCGAGAGCTACGGCCTGGCCGTCACGCTGCGCGCGTCCGTGCCGGGCCTGACCAAGGACCAGACCCAGCAGGTGCTGGAGCGCACCCACGAGCTCTGCCCGTACTCCAAGGCGACCCGCGGCAACATCCCGGTGACCCTGGTGGCCGAGGAGGCCTGAGCCACCCGGTCCCGTGACGGCGGGCCCCCTCCCGGCCGGGAGGGGGCCCGCCGCGCGTCAGGCGGCGACCGCGAGGAACTCCTCCCAGCGGGGGTCGGCCTGCTCGGCGCCCCGCACCACCCAGGAGGCGCCGCGCGGCGCCGCCGGGACGAAGGGCAGCGTCCAGCCCATCTCCTCCGGCGTGCGGTCGCCCTTGGCGTTGTTGCAGCGCACGCAGCAGGCGACGAGGTTCTCCCACGTGTCGGGCCCGCGGCGGCTGCGGGGCTGCACGTGGTCGACGGTCGAGGCGGTGCCGCGGCAGTAGGCACAGCGGTGGTGGTCGCGGCGCAGCACCCCGCGCCGGCTCACCGGCACCACCCGGCCGTGCGGCACGCGCACGTAGCGGCCGAGCAGGATGACGGAGGGCCGGGTGAACGTCAGCGTGGCGCCGACGACGGGATCGGGGTCGGCCATGACGACCGTGGCCTTCCCGGCGAGCACGAGGACGAGGGCCCTGCGGAAGGTCACCACCGCGAGGGGCTCGTAACCGGCGTTCAGCACGAGGGTGCGCACATCCACCTCCACCGACGAGAAGAGGCGCCCTTCCGCATCGGAAGAGCGCCTCTGGCGAGGACGGCGTGCACCGGCACGCACACGTGATGGTGGTGGTGCCTCCGGAGGGCACCGGCCACCGCCCTGCGCCGCCAGGGGCGCGCCGCGACCCCCCTGCGGGGTCGCTGGTGGGGCGTGGTGCGCACGGTGTCCTCCGCGGTGCCGTCGTCGTGGTCGCACTGTACGTCCGACGGCCCGTCCCGTCACGGGACTTGACCGTTGCTCACCTGCCGGACACCCGGGGGTCACGCCCGCGACGACACGCCGGGGCCCGGGAGCGGCGGCACGAGCGGTGGCACGGCCCGGGACGCGGACCGCCCCCGCCCACCGCGGCGGGCGGGGGCGGGGGCGGTGGTGGAGAGACGGCCCGTGCGGTGCCGAGGGGGCGCCGCGCGGGCCGTCGGCCCGGGGTGGGGCGGACCTGCGCCGGGGGCGGTCAGGTCACAGGACGCGGCCGTAGCTGACCGCGCTGCTCCAGATCGCGCGCTTGGAGACGGGCTTGCCGGCGCGGGGCGCGTCGTACATCTCGTTGCCACCGGCGTAGATGCCGACGTGGTAGACGCGGCCGCCGCTGGAGAAGAAGACGAGGTCGCCCGGCTGGGCCTCGCCGGCGGAGACGGGGCGGGAGGCGCGGGCCTGCTCGCCGGAGGTGCGGGGCAGCTGGACGCCGATCTGGCGGAAGACGTACTGCGTGTAGCCCGAGCAGTCGAAGCCCGCGGGCGTGGTGCCGCCGTAGACGTAGGGCACGCCGACGTACTGCGCGGCCGTGTCGAGGACCTGCTGGCCGCGGTCCACGGGCAGCGGCGGCAGCGGGATGACCGGGGTCTGCTGCAGCGCCACGGGCGCCGCCGGCACCGGCGCGGCGGCCACGACGGGCTGCACGACGACGGGGGCGGTGGCGACCGCGGCGGTCGTGGCGACCGCGGGGGCGGTGGCGACCACGGCGGTCGTGGCGACCGCGGGGGTCGTCACGGCGGCCACCGGCAGGTCGGCGGGCTGCTGGGAGCTGCGGGAGGCCTGCTCGACACCGCGGGCGTCGGTCGCGGCCTGCGCCGGGGCGGGCGAGGCGGCCGGGGCCTCGACGACCAGCGGGATCTCCACGACCGCCGGGGCGGGGGTGGGGGCGGCGGCGAACGCGGACTCCACGACGACCGGCGCGGTGGTCGCCGGTGCGGTGACGACCGCCGCGGGGGCGGTCGTGGCGACGGGGGCGGCGGCGGCGCCCTCCGCGGGGGTGGCGCCGGCGGGGGCCGACAGCGACAGCACGAGCCCCGAGGTGGCGGCCAGCACGGCGGTGCCGCGCCCCACGGTGGAGGCGTTGCGGCGGACCGCCGCCGAGGCGGAGGCGAGGGGGGTCAGCGGGCGCGCGGAGGCGCGGTGGCGCGCCGGATGGCGAGTCGACAAGGCGGGTTACCTCTCCGACGCCTGCGAGGTGAGCTGTCGGGTTCGGGCGGGAAGGTCGCCCGGCCGGTTCTCACCGGCTTCACCCCGAGGGCCGCACCCGATCTGGCGATCGAGGTCCTGCGACCCGGAAAGTGGTTCCCCCCGTCCCTGCCATACGTCCTCGGGGACCTCGCAGCGGTGGCAGGGCTCGGCGTCCGCAGGAGGACTCCCCGCCGCGTGGTGGGGAGCGGCGCGACAGTAGCCCACGCCCGCCGCGGATGTCACGCCGTTGTCACGAACCGGGTTGCGCGTCGTACGGCGGGTGTCCGGCGGGTGACGCGAATCGATTCACCCACCCGCCGGCACCGCCGGGGCCTCAGGCGCCGGCGGCCGCCACGAAGACGTGGGAGGCCTGGGCCGTCGACAGGTCGACCGCCGACCCCTCGCCCGCGCCGTCGACGACGACGGACAGGCCCGCCGCCCCGCGGCGGGCGGTCACCGCCACCCCCGGCCGCATCCCGGCCGCCGCGAGGCGGCCCATCAGCTCCACGTCGGTCTGCAGGGGCTCGCCGAGGCGGCGCACGACGGCAGGTCGCTCGGAGGCGTCGACGGAGGTCAGCGGCACCACCCCGGCGCGGAAGTCCTCCGCCTCGACCGGCTCCCCGAGCTCGGCGAGGCCGGGGATGGGGTTGCCGTAGGGGGACAGCTGGGGGTGCTGCAGGATCTCCACGAGGCGGCGCTCGACGTGCTCGGAGATCACGTGCTCCCAACGGCAGGCCTCCTCGTGGACGAGCTCCCAGTCCAGGCCGATGACGTCCGTGAGCAGCCGCTCGGCGAGGCGGTGCTTGCGCATGACGCGCATGGCCTTGGCGCGACCGTCGTCGGTGAGCTCCAGGTGGCGCTCGGCGCTGACGTGCAGCAGGCCGTCGCGCTCCATGCGGGCGACCGTCTGCGACACCGTGGGCCCGCTGTGGTGCAGGCGCTCGGCGATGCGGGCGCGCATCGGCACGATGCCCTCCTCCTCGAGCTCGAAGATCGTGCGGAGGTACATCTCGGTGGTGTCGATGAGGTCGCTCACGCCCGCATTCTCCGACACCGGCCCGCCGGGTGCACGCAACGACGGGGCGGGCGGTCCACCGGGGGGGTGCGGCCGGGGCCGGGCGTGGAAGACCCCCGGGCGCTTCCTCCGCGGTGGAGGGCCGGCTGGACGGGCCGGCGCCCGGGGGTCTCGGTGACTGCCGTGGATTCGCCGCGCTGCGCGGGGCGACCAGAGCGGTCGGCGTCCTGCACGCAGCTGCTAGCTGACAGCCACCTCACGCGTCCGAGAGTTCTTCATGCGTCGGACCACCTCCTTCCCGTGTCCTCCGACGGTACGTCCGCCCCCCGGCGGCTGTCACGTCGAATTACGGCGTCGCCCGCGGGGCCTGCCGGGAGGCTTGCCGCGAGGGTTCGGGTCTGAGTAACCTCATCCCCGCCATCTTCGTGTCGCCGCCACCTTTAGTCGGTCGTGCGGCTGCCGATGGACAGGAGACCGGACCCCCGACGGACAGGACGCGCCCGTGAGCCAGCCCGCGGACCAGCGGGAGATCTCCGTCGCCGTGTCGACGGTGATCCTCGCGCTGCTGCCCGGAGCCTGCGGCACCCGCCGCGTCCACCTGCCGCTCGTGCGCCGCACCCGGCAGCCCTTCCAGGACCGGTGGGCCCTGCCCGGCGGCTGGGTCTGCCCCGACGAGAGCCTCTCCGACGCCGGGCGGCGCACCCTGGCCGAGACGACCGGCCTGCGCCCCAGCTACCTGGAGCAGCTCTACACGTTCGGCCGGCCCGACCGCTCCCCCACCGGTCGGGTCCTCACCGTCGTCTACTCCGCGCTGGTGCGCAGCCACGAGGCCGCCGCCGCCACCGAGGGCGAGAACGTCCGCTGGTGCGCCGCCGACGACGCCACCGGCCTCGCCTTCGACCACGACGAGATCGTCCGCTACGCGCTGTGGCGGCTGCGCACGAAGGTGGAGTACGCCTCCATCGCGCTGCACTTCCTCGACGAGACGTTCTCGATGGCGCAGCTGCGCGAGGTGCACGAGGCCGTGCTGCAGCGCCCCCTGGACCCCGCCAACTTCCGCCGCCACGTCGAGGCCACCGGCACGATCGTCCCCACCGGCGAACGGCTCACCGGCACCCGGCACCGCCCGCCGCGGCTGTACCGGGCGCTCGTCCCGGCCGGCAGCCCCGGGCCGTTCGCCGTCGCGGGCCCGCCCTCGTGAGGCACCCCGCCCCGCCCCTGCAGACCCCCAGCCCCGCGAAACCCGCGAACCCCGCGGCCCCGGAAGGAACGCCATGACCTCCGTGACCATCCCCCTCCAGCAGCTCGGCCGCGCCCCGCGCCCCCGCGGCGGCGAGGACGCCGGCGTCTGCGACCCCCGCCTCGCCGAGGGGCCCTGGGCGATGGACGCCGTCCCCGGCCTGCCGCTGCCCGCGCCCGAGTACGGCCCCGGTGGTTCCAGCGCGGACGTCGCCCCCGCCACGACCCCCGTGCAGCAGCAGATCCCCGCGGAGTACCGCCGCACGCCGGTGCCGCAGCTGGAGGAGCGCATCCGCGCGGCCAAGGCGACCCTCGGCGAGCGCCTCGTCGTCCTGGGGCACCACTACCAGCGCGAGGAGGTCGTGCGGTTCGCCGACTTCGTCGGCGACTCCTTCCAGCTCGCCCAGCAGTCCACCACCCGCACCGACGCGGAGTTCGTCGTGTTCTGCGGCGTGCACTTCATGGCCGAGACCGCGGACCTGCTGGCCTCCCCCGGCCAGAGCGTCGTCCTGCCCAACCTCGCGGCGGGCTGCTCGATGGCGGACATGGCCGACATCGACTCCGTCACCGCCTGCTGGGACCAGCTCACCGCGATCTACGGCACCGCGCCCGACGCCGACGGGCGCGTCCCCGTCATCCCCGTCACGTACATGAACTCCTCCGCGGCGCTGAAGGCGTTCTGCGGCGACCGCGGCGGCATCGTCTGCACGTCGTCCAACGCCGCCGCGGTGCTGCGCTGGGCGTTCGAGCGCGGGCAGCGGGTGCTGTTCTTCCCCGACCAGCACCTGGGCCGCAACACCGCCAAGGCCATGGGCGTCGGGCTGGACGAGATGCCGCTGTGGGACCCCCGCAAGCCGCTGGGCGGCAACTCCGCGCAGGCGCTGGCGGACGCGAAGGTGGTGCTGTGGCGGGGCTGGTGCTCGGTGCACCAGCGGTTCACGCCGCAGCAGATCGCCGACGCCCGCGCCGCGAACCCCGACGTGCGCGTCATCGTGCACCCGGAGTGCCCGGTGGAGGTCGTGGACGCGGCCGACGAGGCCGGCTCCACCCAGTACATCCAGCGCGCCGTGGAGCAGGCACCGGCGGGCACCGCGTTCGCGATCGGCACCGAGATCAACATGGTGCGCCGCCTCGCCGAGCAGCACCCCGAGCACACCATCACCTGCCTGGACCCGGTGGTGTGCCCGTGCTCGACGATGTACCGCATCCACCCGGCCTACCTGGCGTGGGTGCTGGAGTCCCTGGTGCGCGGTGAGGTCGTCAACCAGGTGCGGGTCCCCACCGACGTCGCCGACTCCGCCCGCACGGCGCTGCGGCGGATGCTGGCCGTCCGCCCGTGACCCCCGCCGCCCGGCCGGGGCCGCCCCGGGAGCTGCCCGCGGTCGACGTGCTGGTCGTCGGCAGCGGTGTCGCGGGCCTCACCGCGGCGCTGGACTGCGCGCGGCACGGTTCGGTGGCGCTCGTGACGAAGGCGGACCTCGGCGCGGGCAGCACCCGCTGGGCGCAGGGCGGGATCGCGGTCGTCAGCTCCGCCGACGACTCCCCCGCCCTGCACGCCGCCGACACCCTCGGCGCGGGCGCGGGGCTGTGCGACCCGGCGGCGGTGGAGGTGCTGTGCGCGCAGGGACCGGCCGCGGTGGCCGGGCTCGTCGCCCGCGGGGTGGTGTTCGACACCGGTCCCGACGGCGCGCCCGCGCGGGGGCTGGAGGCCGCGCACTCCCGCCACCGGATCCTGCACGCCGGCGGCGACGTCACCGGCGCGCGGATCAGCGACGCCCTCGTGGCGGCGGTGCGGGCGGGCGGCGTGCGGGTGCACGAGGCCACCGCCGTCACCGCCCTGGTCGTCGAGGGCGGCCGGGTCGTCGGCGCGGACCTGCTGCGCCGCAACGGCTCCGCGGACGGGCCCGAGGAGCGGCTGCGGGTCCGCGCCGACGCGGTCGTCCTCGCCTCCGGCGGCGCGGGGCGGATGTT
>NZ_BAABIL010000456.1:0-9259 GCF_039542765.1 Kineococcus glutinatus | reverse complement strand
GCCGGTGCCGGTGCCGCTGCGGCGCTGGGCGCACGCCCTCACCGCGCAGCTGCCGCAGCGCCGGGCCGAGCTGGCGCACTGGCGGGACACCCTGCGCGGCAGCGGGAACGGCGCCGCGGCAGCCACCGCTCCCACCGACGCCCCCGCACTCGACCTCGACCTCGACCCGGCACAGGACACCCTCGACCCGGCACAGGACACCCTCGCCGCGGCGCACCGGCTCACCACCACCGTGCCCGCCGACGTCACCGCCGCGCTGCTGGGCCCGCTGCGGGAGGCGTTCGGCGCGCGCGTCGACGAGGCCCTGCTCACCGCGCTGGTGCTGGCCGCCGGCGACGACCTGCTCGTGGAGGTCGAGGGCCACGGCCGCGACGACTCCCTCGACCTCAGCCGCACCGTGGGCTGGTTCACCGCGACGTGGCCGGTGCGGCTGGTGCACGGCCTCGGCCCGGCGGCACCGGCGGGCGACGTCCTCAAGCGGGTCCGGCAGCGGCTGCGCTCGGTGCCCGGCGACGGCTCGGGGTTCGGGCTGCTGCGCCACCTGGACCCGGTGGCGGGCCCGGAGCTCGCCGCGCTGCCGGCACCCCGGGTGCTCGTGAACTACCTGGGCCGCAGCGCCGGTGCGGGCGATGCGGACACCGGCGTGGACGTCGCCGAGCTGGAGACCGCGGCCACCGGCGCGGCGGCGCTGCCGCTGTCGCACCCGCTGGAGCTCAACGCGTGGATCGCCCCGGGCGCGGACGGCCCCGAGCTCGTCGCGTCCTGGCAGTGGGCGCCGCGGCTGCTGGGCGACGACGCGGTGCGCGACCTCGCCGGGCGCTGGGCCGCGGCGCTGGGAGCGCTGGCCGCGGGCGCCGGCGGTCCCGGCGCGGGCGGGCCGGTGCCGGCGGACTTCCCCCTCGTGGACCTGGCGCTGGAGCAGGTGGAGGCGCTGGAGGCGCTGGCCGGTCAGCCGCTGGACGACGTGCTGCCGCTGACCGCGCTGCAGCAGGGGATGCTGTTCCACGCCCTCACCGACGACACCGACGCCTACACCGCGACGGTCTCGCTGGAGCTGCTCGGCCCGCTGGAGCCCGCCGCGCTGCGGGCCGCGTGCGACGCGCTGCTGCGCCGGCACCCGAACCTGCGGGCGGGCTTCACCCACGACGGCCTCGACGCGCCCGTGGCCTTCGTGCCGCGGGAGCTGGCGCTGCCGTGGCGGGAGGCCGACCTCGGCGGGCTGGACGCCGCGGCGCAGGCGGCGGCGGTGGCGGACGTGGCGGCCGCGGAGCTGCACACCCCGTTCGACCTGCACAGCCCGCCGCTGCTGCGGGCGGCGCTGCTGCGCTGCGGGCCGGGGCGCTCGGTGCTGGTGCTGGCCCACCACCACCTCCTGCTGGACGGCTGGTCCACGCCGCTGCTGGTCGCCGAGCTCCTGGACCTGCTCGCGGCGGGCGGCGACGAGCGCGCCCTGCCCGCGGTGCGCCCCTACCGCGACCACCTGGTGTGGCTGGCGACCCGTGACGCGGGGGCCGCCCGCGCGGCGTGGCGGGCGGCGCTGGCGGACCTGTCCGCCCCGACGCTGCTCGCACCGGAACCCGCGGAGGACCCCGCGGAGAACTCCGGCGAGGATCCCGGGGAGGCCCCCGGCGCCGGCGGGTGCACGCTGCGGGCCGACGTGCCCGAGGGCCTCGGTGGCCGGCTGCACGCCGCGGCCCGCGCCGCCGGCGTCACGCCCGCGACGCTCGTGCAGGTGGCGTGGGGGCTGGTGCTGGCCCGCGCCACCGGGCGCGACGACGTGGTGCTCGGCACCACCGCCTCCGGCCGCCCGGCCGAGGTCCCCGGCGCCGAGCGCACCCTCGGGCTGTTCATCACGACCGTGCCCGTGCGGGTGGGTTTCCGCGCCGGGGAGCGGGCCGGGACGGTGGCCGCGCTGCTGCGCCGGGTGCAGGCCGAGCAGGCGGAACTGGCCGAGCACCAGCACCTGGGGCTGGCCGCGATCCAGCGCGCGGCGGGGACGGGCACCCTGTTCGACACGCTGCTCGTGGTGGAGAACTACCCGGTGGTGGCCGACGGCGCGGTGCACCCCTCGGGGGTGCGCCTCGGCGTGGTGGACGGCGAGGACGCGACGCACTACCCGGTCGCGGTGACCGTCACCCCCGGGGCCCCGGACGGCTCCGGCGCGGGCCCGGAGGTGCTGCTCGACGTGCGCGCCGACCTCGCGCCGCGGGGCGCCGAGCTCCTCGACGCCCTGCTGGGTGCGCTGGCCCGGGTCGCCGACGGCGCGCTGCTGGGTGCGCCGGTGGAGGTCCTCGGGCTGCCCGCACCGGCGTCGGCGGAACCCGCCGGGACCGCGGAACCCACCGGGACCGCGGAACCCACCGGGACCGCGGAACCCGCCGCAACCGCCGGGGCCCCGGAGGTGGAGCGGGTGCGGCGGGTGTTCGCCGACGTGCTCGGCCTGCCCGCGGTGGCCGCCGCCGACGACTTCTTCGTCCTCGGCGGCGACAGCATCGTCGCGATGCAGCTCGTCAGCCGGTTGCGGCGGGAGGGCCTCGACGTCAGCACGAAACTGCTGTTCGCGCACCGCACGCCCGCGGCGCTGGCCGCGGCCCTGCCCACCGCAGAACCGGCTGCGGCCGGAACCCCGCGGGACGCGCAGCGCCCGCTCGTCGACCTGGACGCCGCGCGGTTCGCGCTGCTGGAGCAGATGGTGAGGAACGGATGAGCACGCAGCAGGACGACCAGCCCTCCGCGATCGAGGACGTCTGGCCGCTGGCACCGCTGCAGGAGGGCCTGCTGTTCCACGCCCTCGCCGACGAGGCCGCGCTCGACGTCTACACGATGCAGAGCACCTACGAGTTCTCCGGCGGACCGGGCGGGGAACCCGACGCCACCGCGCTGCGCCGCTCCTGCGAGGCGCTGCTGCGCCGGCACGCCGCGCTGCGCGCGGGTTTCGCCCACCGCGGCATGCCCGAGCCCGTGCAGTTCATCCCCCGCCGGGTGGCCCTGCCGTGGCGGGAGGTCGACCTGCGCGACCAGCCGCCCGCCGAGCGCGCCGCGCGCCTGGAGCGCATCCAGGTCGAGGAGCGCCAGCGCCGCTTCGAGGTGGACCGCCCGCCGCTCATCCGGTTCGTCCTCGTCCACCTCGCGCCCGGTTCGGCCGCGCTGGTGGTCACCAACCACCACCTGCTCGTCGACGGCTGGTCCGACGCCCTCGTCGTCACCGACCTGCTGCGGACCTACCGCGCCGGCGGCGACGACTCCGCCCTGCCGGTGCCGCGCCCGTTCCGCGACTACCTCGCGTGGCTGGCGGCGCAGGACGCGCAGGCGTCGGCCGCGGCGTGGTCGGCGGCGCTGGCCGGTCTGGAGGAGGGCACCCTCGTCGCCCCCGCCGACCCCGAGCGCGCCACGATCATGCCCGAGGTCGTCGAGGTGGACCTGCCCGCCGGGCTCGGGGAGCGCATCGCGGAGTTCGCCCGCTCCCTGGGCGTCACCGTGAACTCGGTGTTCTGCGCGACGTGGGCGCTGACGCTGCGCAGCCTGCTGGGCCGCGACGACGTCGTGTTCGGCAGCACCGTCTCCGGCCGCCCCGCCGAGATCGAGGACGTCGACACGATGGTGGGGCTGTTCCTCAACACCGTGCCGGTGCGGCTGACCGTGCGGCCCGGGGAGCGGGTGGGGGACCTGCTGCGCCGCTTCCACGCCGAGCAGGGCGACCTCATCCCGCACCACGCCACCAGCCTGGCCCGCATCCAGCGCGGCGCCGGGGTGGGGCAGCTGTTCGACACCCTCTACGTGCTGCGCAACACCCCGGAGGAGGACGAGCTCCTCGACGAGCTGAGCGCCGCCACCGGCCTCGTCGGGCTGGAGGGCGGCGACGCCACCCACTACCCGCTGACGTTCGTCGTCCACCCCGGCGAGCCGTACCGGTTCATGCTGTCCCACCGCGCCGACCTCGTGCCCGCCGCGCAGGCGCAGGAGCTGCTGGCGCGGGCGCAGCGGCTGCTGGCGCAGCTCGTCGCCGACCCGCAGCGGCACGTGGCCCGGCTGGAACCCCTGGACGCCGCCGAGCTCGACGCGCTGGCGGCCGCCGGGGCGGGCGCGGTGGGCCCGGTCCCGGCGCGCTCCGTCGAGGAGCTGTTCGAGGACACCGCGGCCCGGGTCCCGGACCGCCTCGCCCTCGTCGCCGGGCCGGTGGGCGGCGTGCGCGAGGAGCTGACGTTCGCGCAGCTGGAGGCGCGGGCGAACCGGCTGGCGCGGGCGCTGGTGGCGCGCGGCGCGGGACCGGAGACGCTGGTGGCGCTCGGCGTGCCGCGCCGCGCGGACCTCGTCGTGGCGCTGCTGGCGGTCCTCAAGGCCGGTGCCGCCTACGTGCCGCTGGACCCCGGCCACCCCCGCGAGCGCATCGCGGAGGTGCTGGCCGGCACCGGCGCGCTGCTCACCGTCGCCACCGCCGACTCCCTGGCCTGGCTGCCCGTGGGCACCCCGGTCCTGCTGCTGGGGGAGGAGGCGGTGGAGGCGGAGCTGGCGGCGCTGCCGGCGCACCCGCTGGGCGCCGCCGAGCGCGGCGGGCACCACCCCGACGCCCTGGCCTACGTCATCCACACCTCCGGTTCCACCGGGCGCCCCAAGGGCGTCGCGGTGCCGCACCGCGGCCTGGTGAACATGCTCGTCAACCACCGCGCGGAGATCTTCTCCCCGGTGGTGGCGCGGGCGGGGCGGGTGCTGCGCATCGCGCACACCGTCTCCTTCGCGTTCGACATGTCGTGGGAGGAGCTGCTCTGGCTCGTCGAGGGGCACGAGGTGCACCTGCTCGACGAGGAGCTGCGCCGCGACTCCGCCGCGATGGCCGCCTACTGCGCCGAGCAGCGCGTCGACGTCGTCAACGTCACCCCGTCGGTGTGCGCGGCGCTGCTGGCCGACGGGCTGCTCGACACCGGCCCCGACGGCACCCGCCACCGCCCGTGCCTGGTGCTGCTGGGCGGGGAGGCCGTGGGCCCGCGGGAGTGGGACGCGCTGCGGGAGGCCGACGGCGTCCTGGGCTACAACCTCTACGGCCCCACCGAGTACACGATCAACACCCTGGGCGGCGGCACCGACGACAGCGCCACCCCCACGGTGGGCGGCCCGATCCGCAACACCCGCGTCCACGTCCTCGACTCCGGGCTGCGCCCCGTCGCCGCGGGGACCCCGGGGGAGCTGTACGTGTCGGGGGCGGGGCTGGCCCGCGGCTACCTCGGCCGCCCGGACCTGACCGCCGAGCGGTTCGTCGCCGACCCGTTCGGCGCGCCCGGTTCGCTGATGTACCGCACCGGCGACCTGGTGCGCCGCCGCCCCGACGGGCAGCTGGACTTCCTCGGCCGCACCGACGACCAGGTGAAGGTGCGGGGTTTCCGGGTGGAACCGGGGGAGGTGCAGGCGCTGCTGGCGGCGCACCCGCAGGTGGCGCAGGCCGCGGTGGTGGCGCGCCCGGACCGGCGGGGCGTGCAGCGCCTCGTCGGGTACGTGGTGCCCGCGGGCACGTCGGACGCCGGACCCCTCGACCTCGCCGCGCTGCGCCGGGAGCTGGCGGCCACGACCCCCGACCACCTGGTGCCCGCCGTGCTCGTGGCGCTGGACGCGCTGCCGCTGACCGTCAACGGCAAGCTCGACCGGCGCGCGCTGCCCGAACCCGCCGAGCCGCAGACCTCGGGCCGCGGTCCCCGCGACGAGCGGGAGCGGGCGGTCTGCGAGGCGTTCGCGGAGGTGCTGGGCCTGGACGCGGTGGGCGTCGACGACGACTTCTTCGCCCTCGGCGGGCACTCGCTGCTCACGATGCGGCTGGTGGGGCTGCTGCGGGCGCGGCTGGCCGAACCCGTCAGCGTCGGTGCGGTCGTCACCGCGCCCACCCCGGCGGCGCTGTCGGAGAAGCTGCGCCGCTCCGCCGCCGACGACGCCTGCGGGGAGCTGCTGCCGCTGCGCGCGGCGTCGTCCACCACGGGCTCGCTGCCGCCGCTGTTCGCCGTGCACCCGGCGGCGGGGCTGGCCTGGTCCTTCGCGGGGCTGCTGCCCTACCTGGAACCGGGCCGGCCGCTGTACGGGCTGCAGTCGCCGCGGCTGTCCGGCCCGGACGGGGTGCCGGGCACCCTGGCGGACCTCGCGCGCCGCTACGTCGCGCACGTGCGCTCGGTGCAGCCGCACGGGCCGTACTCCCTGCTGGGCTGGTCCTTCGGCGGGCACGTCGCGCACGAGATGGCCGCGCAGCTGGAGGAGGCCGGGGAGCGGGTGGAGCTGCTCGCGGTGCTCGACGCCGAACCCGCCGACCCGGCGGGCGCCCCCGGCGCCGGGCCGGGGGGCGAGGACGGGCCGGCGGCGGACCTGGAGCAGGAGGCGCTGCGGTTCCTGCTGGCCACCAGCCTGGCGGAGGCTCCGGAGTGGCTGGAGCCGCCGTACCGGCGCGCCGACGTCACCGAGTTCCTCGCGGACTCCGGCGGGGTGTGGGCCGACCTGGGGGCCGGGCGCCTGGACGCGGTGGTGGACACCTACGTGCACTCCGCGGCGCTCATGTCGGCGCACCTGCTGCGCCGCGGCCACCGGCCGGTGGCCGCGGACCTGCTGCTGTTCAGCGCCGTCGCCGGCCGGGACGCCGCCGCCCGCGACGGCCGGCGGCGCTGGGAGCCGTACGCCGGGCACGTCGAGCAGCACGACGTCAACAGCACCCACGACGACCTCACCGGTCCCGCGGCGCTGTCGGAGATCGGCCCGCTGCTGGCCGCCGCCCTGCGCCGCGTGCCGGTCTGAGCGACCGGCCCGGGAAACCCGGGACCCCCCGAGAACCCCTGAGAAGTCCGAGAGACCCCGAGAACCTGGAGCACCCCGTGAACCCGTTCGACGACGCCGACGGCAGCTTCCTCGTCCTGGTCAACGCCGAGGAGCAGCACTCGCTGTGGCCGGAGTTCGCCGCCGTCCCCGCCGGCTGGCGGGTGGCCTTCGGCCCGGCACCGCGGCAGGAGGCGCTGGAGTTCGTCACGACGTCCTGGCAGGACCTGCGGCCCCGCTCGCTGCGGGAGGCGATGGCGGCGACCCCCACCACCCCCGCGGGCACCGCCCCGTGAGGCTCGCCGACCTCGCGATCGACGTCCGGCCGCTGCGGGAGAGCCGGGCGTTCCGCCGGGTGTTCTGGGCGCGCACCGTGTCGGTGTTCGGCCTCGGGATGCTGTCCCTGGCGCTGACCGACCACGTCACCGAGCTCACCGGCAGCCCCCTGCACGTCGCGGCCGTCAACGCCGTGCTGGGGGTCGCCTCCTTCGCGGGCCTGCTCGCCGGCGGGGTGGTGGCCGACCGCTTCGACCGCCGTCCCGTCATCGCGGTCTCCCGCGCGGTGGCGACGCTGGGTTTCGCGGTGCTCGTGGTGAACGCCCTGGCGCCGCAGCCGGACCTCGCGGTGTTCTACGTCGTGGCGGTGGTGGACGGGCTGGCGGGCGGGTTCAGCACCACGGCGCTGGCCGCGGCCGTGCCCGCCCTCGTGGGGGAGGAGCGCCTCGCCGCGGCCGGTGCGCTCATGGCGCTGACGCTGGACCTCGGCACGGTGCTGTCCCCGCTGCTGGCGGGCGCGCTCATCGAGGGCCCGGGCTGGTGGACGACGTACGCCGCCGCCGCGGCCGCCTCGGCCGTGACCGTCGCGCTGGTGTGGTCGGCCGGGCCGATGCCACCGGGCGCCGGGGAGGAGGACGAGGAGGAGGCGGGGCCGTGGCGCTCCTTCACGGGGGGACTGCGGTTCGCGCTGCGCGAGCGGGTCGTCGCCGCGGTCCTGCTGCTGGGTTTCGTGCAGATCCTCTTCGCCTCCCCCTACGTGCTGCTGCCGTTCTTCGTGGCGGACGAGCTGGCCGCCGACGCGAGGGTGTTCGGGTACCTCGTCAGCGCCACGGCGGCCGGGGCGCTGCTGGGGTCCCTCACCAGCGGCTGGACCGGCCGGGTGCGCCGGGCCGGCCTGGCCCTCGTCGCGGTGCTGTGCGCCGGTGCGGCGGGGGTCGCGGTGCTGGGCCTGAGCCGGTCGGTCGCGGCGGCCGTGGCCGTCATGGTGGTCGTCGGGTACGCCGACGTCATCGGCGAGATCCTGCGCTACGCCGTGCTGGCCCACCACACCCCCGACCGGCTGCGGGGGCGGGTGTCGAGCCTGTGGTCGGCGCAGGCCACCACCGGTGACGCCCTCGGGGGCCTCGCGCTCGGCGGTGCCGCGAGGGCCGTCGGCCCCGGTCCCGCCATCGTCGCCGGCGGCGTGGCCGCCCTCGCCGCGACGGTGCTCGTCGCGCTCGCCTGCCCGGCCCTCGTCCGGGCCCGCGTCCGCCCCGGGGGCGACGCGGCCGGGGACGACGCCGCCGACGTCCCGAACCCCCTCCCGGCGCACGTGCCGGGACGAACCCTGGAGGAGAACGCGTGACCACCACAGCCGAGACCTGGGTCGGGTCCCCCGTCGAGCTGCACACCCACCCGCTCGTGCCGCGGGTGCTCACCGTGGCGCGGGTGGAACCGCTGACGCACCGGATGGTGCGCGTCGTGCTCACCGGCGACGACCTGGCGGGGTTCACCACCATCGCCCCGGAGGACCACGTCAAGCTGTTCCCGCCGCCGGCGGGTTCCACCGAGCCGCGGCTGCCCACCATCGAGAACGACCGCTGGGTGGACCGCGCCGCCGACGCCGACCTCGTCAACCGCGACTACACCGTCCGCTCCTACGACCCGGACGCGCGCGAGCTGAGCATCGACATGGTGCTGCACCCCCACGGCCCCGGCGGTCGCTGGGCGGCGCAGGCCGCACCCGGTCAGCGGATCGGGGTGCTCGGCCCGCGCGGTTCGTTCCTCGTGCGCGACGTCCTCGACTGGTACGTGTTCGCCGTCGACGAGACCTCGCTGCCGGCGATGGCCCGCTGGCTGGAGCGGTTGCGCCCCGGCGTGCCCGTCACCGCGTTCGTGGAGGTCGACGACGCCCGCGACGAGATCGAGCTGCCCACCCGCGCCGACGCGCGCGTCACCTGGCTGCACCGCGGCGGCGTCCCCGCCGGGCGCAGCGACGTGCTGGAGCGGGCGGTGCGCGCGCTGCCGCTGCCCGCCGGCACCGGGTTCGTGTGGGTGGCGGGGGAGTCCGGTTCCATCAAGCCGCTGCGCCGCTACCTGTCCCGCGAGCTGGGCCTGGACCGCGACCACTTCGACGTCGACGGCTACTGGAAGCTCGGCGCCGCCGACCACGACCACCACCACGACGAGGACGAGGAGCACGACGAGGACGAGGGGGGCGCCG
>NZ_BAABIL010000455.1:0-1378 GCF_039542765.1 Kineococcus glutinatus | reverse complement strand
CCGGTGTCGTCCGCGCACCCGTCCTCGGTGACCCACAGCTGGACGCTGCCCGGGCCCGCGGGGCCGTCGCGCAGCACCGTCGGCGGCACGACGTCCCAGCCGGAGGCCGCGGAGACGGCGTGCGCGGCGACCTCCCGGTGGGCCAGGGAGCCGTCGGGGAAGTCCCACAGCGGCCGCTCCCCCGCGATGGGCTTGTAGACGCAGTGCAGGGCGCGCCGCCCGGTGCCGGCCAGCGCCAGCAGCGTCGCGTTGGAGGCGTCGGCGATGCGCCCCAGCACCTCAAGCTCGGCGGTGGCCAGGTGCGCCAGGACCTCCTCGCGGCCCCGCCGCGCCCCGGTCGGCCGCGCGCTCAGCGGCGGTAGCCGTTCGCCCGGGGGCAGATGTGCCCCTCCGGGTCCAGCGGGCCGCTGCAGAACGGGCACGGCGGCCGGCCGGCGGCCACCAGGGCCAGCGCCCGCGCCGCGAACGCCCGCGCCGCGGCGCCGGAGATGCTGACCCGCAGCACCGCGCGCGCGGGGTCGGGCTCGCCGGGCTCCTCCTCGGCGTCCGACTCCAGGACCTCGAAGCACTCGATGACGACGAGCCGGCGCTCCCCGTCCCACGCCAGGCTCATCGTCCCGACCCGGAACTCCTCCTCGATGGGGGTGTCCAGCGGGGCGGTGTCCTCGGCCCCGGCCGGGGCCATCGCGGGGACCGGCGCCTGCCCGCCGGAGCGGCGCACGATCTCGTCCAGCAGCTCCCCCACCCGCTCGGCCAGGGCCGCCACCTGCGCCTTCTCCAGCGCCACGGTGGTCAGCGCGCCGCGGGCGCGCGCCTGCAGGAAGAACGTCCGCGATCCGGGCGGGCCGACCGTGCCCGCCACGAAGCGCTCGGGCGGGTCGTAGTCGAAGACAGCCATGCGCCGACCCTACGCCGGGCCGCCCGCGGCGGCCCCGGGGACCGGGGTGCCCACCGGGCCGGCCAGGTGCCGCCGGTGCCGGCTCACGCGCCGGTGCCGCCGACGACGACGGCGTCCGTGCGCGGCACCCGCCGGCGCCGGCGGGGCGGCGGGGCGAGATCGGCCAGGTCGCCACCGGTGTCGTTGGTGCGCAGCACGAACGGGCGCGCGGAGGTGTAGCGCACCACCGACACCGAGCAGGGGTCGACGCCGATGCGCTGGAAGAGGTCGAGGTGCACGCCGAGGGCGTCGGCGAGGACGGCCTTGATGAGGTCGCCGTGGGTGACGGCCAGCCACACCGCGTCCGCGCCGTGCTCGGCGGCGACGGCCGCGTCGTGCTCGCGGACGGCGTCGACGGCGCGCTGCTGCATGGCGCGCATCGACTCCCCGCCCTCGCCGGGGAAGACCACCGCGGAGGGGTGCTGCTGCACCTGCGCCCAC
>NZ_BAABIL010000454.1:0-6090 GCF_039542765.1 Kineococcus glutinatus | reverse complement strand
GACGGGCGCGGGATCGGGTCCGGTCCTCATCCCCCGGCGCGGCGGGCGGTCAGGACGAGGTACTCGAACTCCATCGCCCCGCCGCCGAGGTCGTGGCGCTCCGCGAGGGCCACGAGCTCAGCGTCCAGCGCGGCCACCCGCTCCGGATCACCGGCGATGTGCCGGTAGGTGACGATCGTCGGTCCGTAGCAGGCCTTGAAGAAGTCCCGGAACGCCTGCCCGGTCCCGAAGGCCCCCACCCGCAGCGCGCGCCGCGTGGCCACGACGTCCTCGACGCGGTCGCCGAGCAGCTCGAGCACGTGCTCGGGCCTGCCCCACAGGGGCGGCGGCTGGGCGCCGGGCGGCGGCGGCAAGGCGTACGGCCGCATGACGGCGAACATCTGCCCGATGAAGCCCTCGGGTGTCCAGCTGAGCAGGCCGATCCGCCCGCCCGGCCGGGTCACCCGCAGCAGCTCGTCGGCGGCCTGCTGGTGGTGCGGGGCGAACATCACGCCGACGCACGAGGTGACGACGTCGAACGCGGCGTCGGGGTGCGGCAGCGCCTCGGCGTCCTCGACGCGCCAGTCGACCTGCGCGCCGGCCGCCCCGGCCCTGCGGGTCCCGGCCTCGACGAGCTCGGGGGTGAGGTCGCCGGCGACGACGTGCGCCCCGCGCAGCGCCGCGGGGATCGCGACGTTGCCGTCGCCGGCGGCCACGTCGAGCACGCGCTCACCGGGCCGGATGCCGCAGGCGTCGACGAGCACCGGGCCGAGCTCGCTGATCACGTCGCGGACGACCGCCGGGTAGTCCCCGAGGGCCCACATCGCGCGGTGCCGCTGCTTGAGCGCCCGGTCGGCGGACGCCTGGGTGAGGGGGGTGTCGATGGTCACGGTGTCCTCCCGGACGGTCGTGGTGGTCTGGACGGTCGTGGTGGGGCTCATCGGCCGAGGCGGTCGGTGCACAGGACGCGGGTGATGAGCTGGGCGCGGGGGGCGAAGGTGGTGCCGGCGGCGAACCAGCTGCGGCCGTCGGCCCCCATGGCCGACGCGGTGAAGTAGCCGACCAGGCCCGGCACGGAGGAGCCCTCCGCGCGGAACCAGGCGCCACCGGAGAACGGGAAGGTCCCGACCGGGCAGCGTGCGCTCGCCGAGATCGGCAGCCGCCCCGCCCCGTCGGTCGCGGTCGCGGCCCCGTCCACGACGACGATGCGCCCGAGCCGGGTGCGGGGCAGGCAGTGCGCCTCGACGACCAGCGCGTTGCCGCCGATGGAGCCCGTGCCGGCGTACGTCCACCCCTGCACCCCGGGGACGGAACCGGAGATGTACAGCCCGCGGTGGTCGTAGATCCCCTCCGGGCTGGTGACGGTGCCTCCACCGCCGTAGGCGACGGTGCCGCTCGGGCAGGTCACGGTCTCGCGGAAGTCGCGCCACACGTTCCGCCGGTCGCGGACGACCCGCGTGGCGAGCGTCGACCCGCCGAGCACGGAGGCGGGGACGCAGTCGGCCTGCACCGTGAAGGCCCGGCCGCCGGACCCCGACGCCGTGGCGTAGGCGCCGGTGCCCGCGGTGGTCAGGGTGTTCGACATCAGGATCCCCATCGGGTCGTGCGACAGCGCACCGGAGGCGATGGGGAGCCGGCCGGCGGGGCAGTCGACGTAGCCGCCGGCGTAGCCCGAGGTGCTGGGGAACGCGAAGTTCGCCATCGCGTGGTGGTAGCCGCCGTCGACGGCGGCCGAGGCGGGTGCCGCGGCCGCGACGGAGGCCGCGAGGGCGGCGGCGGACAGGGCTGCGCCGAGCACCGCGGTCGGGCGGATCCGGCGGGTCGTGCGGCTGGGACGGGTCGTGCGGGTGGAACGGGTCGTGCGGGTCGTGGTGCTCTGCATCTGCATGCGGGGGTGCTCCTGGACTCGGTCTCCTCGGGCGGCTGCTGCCGCCTGGTGACGACACTCGTCCCCGCCCCGTGGGGAGGGCATCGGGAGCGCCTCCCCATCTGCGGTGCCGCTCCCCCGGCCGGTCCGCGGTCGCTCCCCTGGGGAGGTGCCGGTGGGCGGGTGGGGGTGACCGGGTGCCCGCCGGGTGGCGGTGGGCACCCGGCGGGCCCGGGAGCGGGGGCTCAGAGCCCGATGTCGTGGGCCGCGACGGCGACCTGGCGCCGGTTCGGCACGCCGAGCTTGGTGAGCACGGCCGAGACGTGGTGGTCGGCGGTCTTGGGCGAGATGTAGAGCCGCTGCGCGATCTCCGCGTTGGTCAGCCCGCGGGCGACGAGCCGGGCCACGTCGAGCTGGCGGTCGGTGAGCCCGCAGGGGTTGGCCAGGGTGGTGGACCGCCGGCGCTGGGGCACGGCGACCAGCCCGCGCCGGCGCAGGTGCAGGCGCAGCCGGTCGGCCACCGCCGCGGCCCCGAGCCGGTCGAGCCGCTCCAGCGCGCGGACCCCCTGCTGCGGCTCGCCTGAGTCGGCCAGCTCCAGCGCCTCCTCGTGCGCCGCCCCGCACCGGTGCCACCACGCGGCGGCCTCGACGTGGCGCCCGTCGAGGGCGAGCGCCCAGGGGGCCGCGACGTGCGCGGGTGGCTCCTGCAGCAGGCCCAGGCGCCGCAGCCACACGGCGAGCTCACCGGCCGACCACGCCCCCGCGGGCGTGGACGCGAGCCGGTGCAGCTCGGGGGCGGCGGCCGCCACGCGCTCGTCGGGCTCCCCGGTCAGCCAGGACCGCTCGGCCAGGCCGCACAGGACCGCGACCCGGCGCAGCGGTTCGTCGAGGCCCTCCGCGAGCCGCCACGCGGCCTCGAGGTGGCCGCCGTCGCCGCCGTCCCGCCGGAGCCGGACCAGGCCCGCCGCCAGGTGCGGCCACAGCTGCGCCATGGGCATCCCCGTGTCGCGCAGGACCTGCGCCGCGTCCTCCTCGCAGGCCCGCCAGCGGCCCCGCAACAGGTGCAGGCGCGCCCGCACGCCGGTCTGGTAATGGCTGCAGATGGCGATGTCGCGTCCTGCGGCGTGGGCGATGGAACGCTGGAGCAGCGCCTCGGCGTCGTCGAGGCGGCGGTGCTCGACGTCGAGGTTGGTGAGGTTGGAGAAGCCGGTGGAGGCGATCTCGTCGAGGTCGTGCGCCAGGGCCAGGTCGATGTGCCGCACGAGCCGGTCCCGGGCGCCCGGGCGCTCCAGGGCGACGTCGGCGAAGTCGGCGATCATCGTGGTGCGCAGCCGGAGCTCCTCGTCCCCGTCCACCCCGGCCCGGGCGGCCTCCTGCAGGCAGGCGGCGGCGACGTCGTACTCGCTGCGGTGGAAGGCGAGGAAGCCCCGCGTCGCGCAGGCCGAGGCGTACGCCGGCGCGCGCCCGGGGCCGGCGATCGCGGCGGCGCGCTCGGCGTGCTCCTCGGCGGGGCGCCGCTGGGCGTCGTAGTAGTGCAGCACCGCGGCGGTGGCGTGGGCCGCGGCCAGCCCGGCCCCGTCGCCCGCCTCCGCCCACAGCGGGAAGCTGGCGCTCACGGTCGTGATCGCCGGCCCGAGGTCGTTGGTGAGGTACAGCTCGACGCCCAGGCGCAGCAGCAGGGCGGCCCGCTGCCGGGCGCGGCCGGGGGGCAGGTGGTGCAGCGCCGTGCGCAGGAAGGCGACCGCCTCCGTGTGGGCCCCGGCCCGGTCCGCCCCGGCCGCCGCGAGGTCCGCGTGCCGCAGCTCCCGGGCGGCCTCGCCCGCGGCGACGGCGTGGTGCGCCAGGACGGCGTGGTCGCCGGGGTCGAGGCGCTCCAGCGCGTCCAGGAGCCGCCGGTGCAGCTGGGCCGCACCGCAGGGCGGGACCGTGCTCTCCAGGGCCAGGCGGGCCAGCTCGTGGCGGAAGGTGAGGCCCCGGTCGCTGCGCACGAGCAGGCCGGTGCCGTCCAGCCGCGACAGCGTCGCCAGGTCGACGCCCAGACCGGCCAGGACCCGCTCGTCGAGCCGGTCGGGGGCGGCGGCCACGAGCTGGAGCACCTCCAGGTCGCGCGCGTCCATGTCCGCGGTGCGGGCCAGGACCGCGTCGCGGACCGTGGCGGGCAGCGGCCGGCCGGGGTCCTTGGCGACCTCGGCGGCGAAGAACGGGTTGCCCCCGGTCAGCGCGCGGACCCGGTGGGGGTCGAGCGGGGTGCCCCGCAGCAGCTCGGCGACACCGGCGACGCTCAGCGGCGCCAGGTCCAGCGTGTCCAGCCGGTCCAGGACGGCGAAGTCGCCGAGCAGCGGCCGGGCGGGGTGCCGCGGGCCGATCTCGTCGGCGCGGTAGGTGACGAGCAGGGCCAGCGGCACGGTGGCGATGCGGCGGACCAGGAAGCGCAGCACCTCCACCGAGGCCCGGTCGGCCCAGTGCAGGTCCTCGACGACGAGCGCGGTGGGCCGCCCGCCCAGCGCGTCGTGGACCAGTTCGCAGACCTCCGGCAGGGACGGCTCGGCGCCCTGGCGCAGCGGCTGCAGGTCCACCTGGCGCGCCAGGTCGCGGAACGGCCCGAGCGGGCGCGGGGTCAGCAGCGGGTCGCACGCACCGCGCAGGACGCGCACCCCGCTCACCCCGGCGCACGCGGCCTGCACCAGCGCGGACTTGCCCGCGCCCGGCTCGCCGACGACGGCCACGCCCGCACCGCTCCCGCCGGCCGCGCCGGCCACGCAGTCCCGGAGCCGCGCCAGCTCCGGCCCGCGCTCCACGAGGGCCACGGGTCGACGGTAGCCCCGTCCCGCCGCGCGCGGTACGGCTTTCGCGGTACGGCTTTTCCCGCCGGCGTCAGTGCACCGGACCACCCGTGCCCCGCGCGCCGGCGGTACCGCTGGCGTCGGAGGTCGCGGTGGGTGCGTCGGCGGGCCCGGACCCGCGCAGGTAGGAGAACCAGTACGCGCCGCCGACGAACACACCGCCACCGATGAGGTTGCCCACCCCGGCGTAGAGCCAGTTCTCCAGGATCCGCCCCCACGTGATGCCCTCCACGCCGGCCCAGTGCGCGGCGGGCAGGAAGAACATGTTGGCCACCACGTGGTCGAAGCCGAGCGCGACGAACGCGGTGATGGGGAAGAAGATCGCCAGGATCTTGCCCGCGACCTCCTCGGCCGCCATCGCCATCCACACCGCCAGGCACACCAGCCAGTTGCAGCCGATGGCCCGCAGGAAGATCTCCAGGTGCGTCTCGGTGATCGCCTTGCCCGTCGCGATGGTGTCCAGGCGGGCGAACGTCGCCGCGGCCGCGGACCCGGCCTCGGAGTCCGGGGTGCCGATGATGCCGGTGTGCACGGCGAGCACGTAGGCCACGAACAGCGAGCCGAGCAGGTTGGCCACCAGCACCAGGGCGAAGTTCGCCGACATCCGGCCGAGCGTCACCTTCCGCTGCAGCGCTGCCATCGGCACGAGCGCCATGTTGCCGGTGAGCAGCTCCGCGCCGGCGATGATGACGAGGACCAGGCCCATGCTGAACACGGCACCGTTGAACAGGGTGATGAGACCGCCCCACAGCTCCGGGCGCAGCCCGGCGGTGACGTCGACGGCGAGCAGGCCCGCGAAGGCGATGTAGGCGCCGGCCAGGAACCCGCCGACGAGGGCGTTGGCCACCGGCAGGTTGGCCTTCTTCACCCCCGCGGCGACGGCGGTGACGGCGATCTGGTCGGGTGTCTTGTACGGCACGCTGCCTCCCGGGGTCGTGGGCGCCGGATCAGCGCGGCGGGGTGTCGCTGCGCACCGGGCGGCCGGCGGCCAGCCGCTCGCGCTGCGGGACGACGACGTACTTCGGGTCCTGCGTGGAGTGCACCCCGGCCTCGAACACGGCGAAGCGGGTGAGCACGGAACCGGCCAGCAGGCTCGCGCCCGACAGCGCCGACAGCAGCCGCGAGCGCCGCCCCAGCACCCCGCCGACCGCCCCGGCCGCGGTGAGCGCCCGGGCGGTGCGCAGGAACCGGCCCGGCCGGCCCTGCCGGTAGGGCTCGGAGAGCAGGCCGTGGCCGTGCTCCACGCGGTGGGCGGCCGCCAGCTCCAGCGCCGCGCCGAACACCGCCGCGCGCCGGGCCGGGCCCGCCTCGGCGGTGCGGGCCAGCACCAGGCCCGCACCGGAGCCGGCGGCCAGGGCGCTGCCGGCGAACACGAACGGCAGTTCCCGGTGCACCTCGTGC
>NZ_BAABIL010000453.1:0-1456 GCF_039542765.1 Kineococcus glutinatus | reverse complement strand
CGGGCACCGACGTCCGCTCCGGCGAGGGCATGATCGCCACCGCGGGGGCCATCGACGTCCACGTGCACTTCGACAGCGTCGGGCTCGTCGAGGAGGCCGTCTCCAGCGGCATCACCACGATGATCGGCGGGGGCCTCGGCCCCGTCACCGTCGGCATCACCAGCTCCGGGCCGACGAACCTTGCGCGCATGCTCCGCGCCGTCGAGGCCTTCCCCGTCAACTTCGGCTTCCTGGCCAACGGCAGTGCCGCCCACACCGCGCCGCTGATCGAGCAGGGGCTCGCCGGGGCGATCGGCTACAAGATCCACGAGGACTGGGGGGCGACCCCCGCGGCGATCCGCGCCTCCCTCGACGCGGGCGACGAGCTGGACCTGCAGGTGCAGATCCACTCCGACACCCTCAACGAGGCGGGTTTCTACGAGGACACCATGGCGGCGATCGCCGGCCGCACCATCCACACCTACCACTCCGAGGGCGCCGGGGGTGGGCACGCCCCGGACATCATGCGCGTCGTCGGCGAGGCGAACTGCCTGCCCTCGTCGACGAACCCCACCAACCCCTACACGCTCAACACCTTCGACGAGCACCTCGACATGGTGATGGTCTGCCACCACCTGAACCCCCGGATCCCCGAGGACGTCGCCTTCGCCGAGTCGCGCATCCGCCGCGAGACCATCGCGGCCGAGGACGTGCTGCACGATCTCGGGGCGATCTCGGCCATGGGTTCCGACTCGCAGGGGATGGGCCGCATCGGCGAGACCATCGCCCGCACCTGGCAGCTGGCCTCGCACATGCGCGCCATCCGCGGCGCGCTGCCCGAGGACGCCGGCACGGGCGCGGACAACCACCGGGTCCTGCGCTACCTCGCCAAGCTCACCATCAACCCGGCCCGCATGTTCGGCATCGACCACCTCGTCGGCTCGCTGGAACCGGGGAAGCTGGCGGACGTCGTCCTGTGGGAGCCGAAGTTCTTCGGCATCCGGCCCGAGGTCGTCTTCAAGGGTGGATTCCCCGCCTGGTCGGTCATGGGGGAGGCCAACGCCTCGCTCATGACCTGCGAGCCGCTGAGGTACCGGCCGCAGTGGGCGGCCTACGGCCGCACGCCCTCGGACGTGTCGGTGAACTTCGTCGCCGCCGCGGCGCTGGGCGCCGGGCTCGGCGAGCGGCTGGGGCTGTCCAAGCCGCTGGTCGCGTGCTCCGGGGGCCGCCGCCTGACCAAGGCCGACCTCCTGCGCAACGACCACCTCCCCACCATCACCGTCGACCCGGACACCTACCGGGTGGAGGTCGACGGCGAGCTGTGCACGAGCACCCCGATGGCGCAGGTCCCCCTGGGCCGCAGGTACACGATCAAGTGAGGGACGACATGAGCGGAGCGGTGCGGATCGGCATCGGCGGCCCCGTCGGGTCGGGCAAGACGCGGCTCGTCGAGCGCCTGCTGCCCCTGCTGGCGGGC
>NZ_BAABIL010000452.1:0-3715 GCF_039542765.1 Kineococcus glutinatus | reverse complement strand
TACGTCGGTGGTGCGGCGGACGGGTTGACGTGCCTGACGGCCTGGCAGGGCTCCTCGTGGGCCGAGGACTCCTCCGGTGGCCCGAGCCTGACGGCCGACCCGGTGGCCGACTGCCAGCGCTACCAGGAGCTGACGGGCGCAGAGCCCATCCCGGACCCGGTGGCGTTCACGTACGAGGGGTACCTCGTCGTGGCCCCGCGCTCGGAGGTCCCCGCGGACGGTGAGGTGCTGGCGGCCCCCACCGCCGAGGACGCCGCCGCGTTCGAGCTGGACGCGAGCCTGCAGGACCACGTCGACGGCGTGCGGTCCGGGTGCTTCTCCGAGGACGAGGCGGTGTCGTTCGCCGCGCGGGAGCTGGAGCGGCAGGGGCTGACCGGCTGGACGGTCGCGGTGGTGCCCGCCGACAACCCCGGTGGGGACGCCGACCTGCCCTGCGCCGTGGCGCACGCGGATCCGGCCACGAGGCAGGCGCAGGTGCTGCCGCACCGGGCCGGATCGGTCGACCACGGCCTGGACGGTGACCTGGCGGTCCTGCGCGACGCCCTGCGCGCCGGGATCGCCGAGCGCTGCGTGGGCCTGCCCGAGGCCGAGGCGCTGGCGACGGCGGCGCTGGGCGCGGAGCACCACTGGCCGCTGTCGGCGATCCCCGACCCGGACGCGGCCTGCACCCGGGTAGACCTGGAGATCGGCGGCAGCGTCCAGGTCACCCTGCGCGGGCCGGAGGTGCCCCGGCCCTGAGGTCCGGGGCAGCGGGTGGGCGGGGACGTCCCGCGCGCGACGCGCGGGCGTGTCGGCGCGGGACGTCCCCGCCTCGGGCCGGGCTCGGCCTCAGCCCCGCACCGGCTCCCCCACCACCCCGTGCAGGTGGCAGGCCGCCAGCTGCCCGTCGCCGCGGTCGGCGAGCGCGGGGTCCACCCGCGGGCACGGCTCGAACGCGTCCGGGCAGCGGGTGCGGAACCGGCACCCGGTGGGCACCGCCGTCGCCGAGGGCACGTCGCCACCCAGCACGATCCGCTGCCGCCCGCGCTCGGCGGCCGGGGAGGGCACCGGCACCGCCGACAGCAGCGCCCGGGTGTACGGGTGCTTCGGCCGCGAGGCGACCTGCGCGGCGGTGCCCACCTCCACGACCCGGCCCAGGTACATCACCGCGATGCGGTCCGAGACGTGGCGGACGGCGGCGAGGTCGTGGGACACGAACAGGTACGTCAGCCCCAGCCGCCGCTGCAGGTCGCGCAGCAGGTTCAGCACCTGCGCCTGCACGCTGACGTCCAGGGAGGCGATCGCCTCGTCGCAGACCACGAAGTCCGGCTCGGCGGCCAGGGCGCGGGCGATGCCGATGCGCTGGCGCTGCCCGCCGGAGAACTCGTGCGGGTAGCGGCCGGCGACGCCCGGGTCCAGGCCCACGAGGTCCAGCAGCTCCGCCACGCGCGCGGACCGGGCGGACGCGCCGGGGTGCAGGCCGTGGATCTCCAGCGGCTCGGCGACGGCGCGCCCGACGGGCACGCGCGGGTCGAGGGAGGCGTAGGGGTCCTGGAACACCATGACGGCGCGCCGCCGCAGCGCCCGCAACCGCCGCGCGTCCATCGCGGTGACGTCCTGCCCGTCGAAGGTGACGGTGCCGCCGGTGGGTTCCACCAGCCGCAGCAGGGCGTTGCCCAGGGTGGACTTGCCGCAGCCGGACTCCCCCACCAGCCCGAGGGTCTCCCCCCGCACGACGTCCAGGTCCACCCCGTCGACGGCGCGCACCGCGCCCACCGGGCGGCGGCGCAGGCCGCGCGAGCGCACCGGGAAGTGCACCTGCAGGCCGCGGGCGGAGACCAGCACGTCGCTCACGAGCCCTCCCCGCACCACGTCGCGGCCCGGTGCACGAGGGCGCCGGGTGGGGCACCGGGTGGGGCACCGCGCGGGCCGACGGGCGCCAGCGGCGGCTGCTCGTGCTCGCAGCGCGGGTCCGAGCGCAGCGGGCAGCGGGCCCAGAACACGCACCCGTCGGGCAGTTCCGTCGGCAGCGGCGGGGTGCCGGGCACGGTGACGAGGTCCGGGGCCCGCGCGCTGTCCAGCGCCGCGCCGAGCCGGGCGGGCAGCGCCCCGAGCAGGCCGCGGGTGTAGGGGTGGGCGGGGCGCTCGAACACGTCGTCGACGCCGCCGTCCTCCACGCAGCGCCCGCCGTACATCACCAGCACCCGGTCGGCGGTTCCGGCGACGACGCCGAGGTCGTGGGTGATCCACACCACCGCCGTGCCGCGCTCGGCCTGCAACCGGGCGACGAGGTCGAGGATCTGCGCCTGGACGGTGACGTCGAGGGCGGTGGTGGCCTCGTCGGCGACGAGCAGCCGCGGCTCGCCCGACAGCGCGATCGCGATGACCACCCGCTGCCGCATCCCGCCCGACAGCTCGTGCGGGTAGCGCTCCAGCGCCCGGCGCGGTTCGGGCAGGCCGACGTCGGCGAGCAGTTCCGCGGCGCGCTCGGCCGCCTGCCGCCGCGACAGCTCACCGTGGGCGCGCAGCCCCTCGGTGATCTGCCGCCCGACGGTGAGGACCGGGTTCAGCGAGGTCATCGGGTCCTGGAACACCATGCCGATGCCGTTGCCGCGCACCGTGCGCAGCTGCGCGTCGGACATCGCGAGCAGGTCCCTGCCCTCGAACTGCGCGGTGCCGGTGACGGTGGCGGTGCGCGGCAGCAGCCCGAGCAGCGCCAGCACGGAGACGCTCTTGCCGCTGCCGGACTCCCCCACGACGGCGACGGTCTCACCGGCGTGCACGGCGTAGTCGAGGCCGTTGACGACGCGCGCCTCGCCGGCCGGGGTGCGCAGCCGCACCCGCAGGTCCCGCACGTCCAGCACCGGGGCGCTCACGGGCGGGCCCCCGCCCGCCGCGACCGCCGCTTCGAGCCGGCCTCCATCGCGCTGCGCTGCTGCGGGTCCAGGGCGTCGCGCAGCCCGTCCCCGAGCAGGTTGAAGGACAGCACGAGCAGGAAGATGGCCGCGCCGGGGAACACCGCCATCCACCACGCCTGCTCCAGGAACCCGCGCCCGTCGGCGAGCATCCGGCCCCAGGACGGCGCCGGCGGCTGGATGCCGAGCCCCGCGAACGACAGCGCCGCCTCGGCCAGCACCGCGAAACCCAGGCTCACCGACGTCTGCACGATGATCGGCGGGGCGGCGTTGGGCAGCACGTGCCGCAGCAGCAGCCGCGCGTCGGAGGCGCCCAGGGAGCGCGAGGCCCGCACGTACACCTGCTCGCGCACCCCGAGGACCGCGGCGCGCGCCACCCGGGCGAACACCGGCGTGTAGGTGATGCCGATGGCGAGCATCGCGTTCGTCGTCCCCGGCCCGAGCACCGCGATGACCGCGATCGCCAGCAGCAGCGCGGGGAACGCGAAGAGCACGTCCATCAGCCGCATGAGGACCGCGTCCGCCCAGCGGCCGTGGTAACCGGCGAGCGCGCCCACCAGGGTGCCGGCGACCAGGGAGATCCCGACGGCCACGAGGCCCACCTGCAGGCTGACCCGCGCGCCGAGCAGCACCCGCGACAGCACGTCGCGGCCGAGGTCGTCGGTGCCGAACCAGTGCTGCGCCGAGGGGCCCTGCAACCGGTTCTGGACGTCGACCTCGTTGGGTCCGGACGGGGCGAGCTGGTCGTCGAGCAGCGCGACGAGCACGACCGCCAGCGGCACGAGCGCGGCGGCGGCGGCGTTGGGGGTGCGGGCGAGTTC
>NZ_BAABIL010000451.1:0-8337 GCF_039542765.1 Kineococcus glutinatus | reverse complement strand
AGGGTCGGTGCGGACAGCACGAGCCGGTCGGCGTCCCGGGCGGTGACCACGCCGGTGACCCCGCCGGGCCGGGTGGCCCGCCCGGCGGCCTCCCCGCCCTCCGGTGCCAGCCGCCACAGCGCCGCGGGCGCGTCGTCGCCACCCTCGCCGGGCCCGGCGTCCGGGTCGGGGCGCGCGGAGGTGAACAGCAGCGAGCCGTCGGCGGCGAACACCGGACCGCTCTCCCCCTTGGCGCTGCGCGTCAGCCGGCGCGCGGGCCGCTGCCCGGTCGGGTCGACCTCCCACAGCGCGCTGACGTGCGCCGTCGCGCCGGGGCCGAGCACCGCGGCCGTCGTCACCAGGCGTCGCCCGTCCGGGGACAGCGCCAGCCCGGCGACGCGGGGCAGGGCGAGGAAGTCGTCGAGGCTGGCGAAGGGCGTCGGCACCGTCCGGTTCTACCGGACGGTGCCGACGGGCGCCCCGACGACGGGTGAGCGGAGGGCGGGACGGGAGTCACCCGCCGGTGGCTCAGACCCGGAACGCCCCCGCGGCCTCGCGCAGCCGGGTCGCGGTGGCGGTGAGCGCCGCCACGGTCGCGGTGACCCGGGCGACGTCGGCGCCGCCGTCCTCGCTGGAGCGGGCCACCGCGGCCACGCCGTCGGCGATCTCGCGCGTGTTGTGGGCGGCCTCGTCGACGTTGCGGGTCATCTCCGCGGTCGTGGCGGTCTGCTCCTCCACCGCCGCGGAGATCGTCATCTGGTGGTCGTCGATCTGGGCGATGATCTCGGAGATCTGCGCGATCGAGGCGACGGCCTCGGCGGTGCCGGCCTGGATGGCGGCGACCTTGGCGGCGATGTCGCCGGTGGCCGCGCCGGTGGACTGCGCCAGCTCCTTGACCTCGCCGGCCACGACGGCGAAGCCCTTGCCGGCCTCCCCGGCGCGGGCGGCCTCGATGGTCGCGTTGAGCGCCAGCAGGTTCGTCTGCTCCGCGATCGCGGTGATCGTCTTGACGACGCTGGCGATCTGCTCGGACGCCTCGCCCAGCGCGCTGACCGTGGCGCCCGTGCGCTGGGCGGCCTCCACGGCCTGCCGGGCGACGCCGGCGGCCATCGCGGTGCCCTGCGCGATCTCCGCGATGGCCTGGCCCATCTCGGCGGAACCGACGGACAGGGTGTCGACGCTGCGGGACACCTCCGCCGCGGAGCCGGAGACGGCACCGGCGCGCTCGACGACCTCGGAGGTGGAGCCGGCCAGCCGCTGCGCGGTGCCGGTGAGGCCCTCGGCCATCTCGGCCACCTCGTGGGCGCCGGCGCTGACGCTGCGGACGGTCTCGCGGGTGCTGGCCACGGCCTCGGACAGCGCCGCGCCCATCGCGGTGAACTCGTCGCGGCCGTCGACGGCCGGGGTGACGGTCAGGTCGCCCGCGGCGACGGCGCGCAGCTCGGTGACGGCCCGGCCCAGCGGCGCCGTGATGCTACGGGTCAGGGCGACGAGCAGCAGCACGGCGAGCACGACGGCGACGGCGAGCACGGTGACGACGAGGGTGCGCAGCTCCTGGGTCTGCGCCTCCCCGGCGGCGGTGGCGGCGGCCGAGCGCGCGTCGACGGAGTCGTCCATCTCCTGCGTCTGCTCCAGGATCTCCCCGTAGATCACCCAGGCGACGTCCATGGTCTCCGCGTCGCCGCCGGGGACGTCGCCCGCGCGGTAGCGCGCGACCGAGGCCTCCTCGGAGGCGAAGTAGTCCTCCCAGTTGGCGACGATCGCCTCGTGGACGGTGCGCTCGGCGGCGCTCATGTGCTCCACCGGCGCCGCCTCCAGCTCCTCCAGCAGCGCGGCCTTGCTGGCGAGGAACCCGGCGCGGTTGGCGGAGCCGTCCGCCAGCGCCTCCTGCGCCCCGAGCCGGTAGACGTCCCAGGCGTAGGCGGCCTGCCAGCCGCTGACGTCGGCGTTGTAGAAGCGCTGCCCCTCGACGTAGCCGGTCAGGGTGTGCAGGTCGCGCAGCTGGCGGGCGGTGTCGCGCTGCTGGGCGAAGCCGAGGAGCGCCACGCCCGCGGTGACGGCGAGGAGCACGACGACGAGGCCGACGGCGACGGCCAGCCGGGTGCCGACGCGCAGGCGGCGGAGCAGGGCGGTCAAGGGGGTGCCTCCGGGCGGGGGGTGCGGCGGTGGTGGACGGGGTCCGGGACCGGCATCGGCACCCGGCGCCGGGGGCTTGAGGCGGGCCCGGGCACGGGAGCGCCGGCGGCGCCGTGTCGGCGGGTGCGGGGAGGATGCCCGGGTGAGCGCCCCCCCGACCCCGCCCGGCGCCTCCCCCGCGGACAGGCCCTGGACGAGGAACTTCTGCACGTAGGCGAAGACCAGCACGACCGGCACGACGGCCACGACGCCGCCGGCGGCCAGCGCGCCGAAGTCCACGCTGTACTCCCCCAGCATGTAGCTCAGCCCCACCGGGATCGTGAACTGGTCCTGGGAGTTGAGGAACATCAGCGCGAAGAGGAAGTTGTTCCAGGAGCCGATGAAGGCGAAGGAGCTGATGGCCACGATGCCCGGCCGCAGCAGCGGCAGCACCGTGGCGCAGAAGCCCCGGAAGCGGCCGCAGCCGTCGATCCAGGCCGCCTCCTCCAGCTCCACCGGGATGTTGCGGATGAAGCCGGCCATGAGGATGAGCGAGAGCGGAAGCCCGAAGACCGTGTCGGCCACCACGATGCTCCACAGCGAGTTGATGAGGCCGGTGGCGCGGAAGACGTCGAACAGCGGGATGAGCATCATCGCGCCGGGCACGAACTGCGTGCACAGCATCGCCACCATGAAGGCCGCCTTGCCGCGGAACGAGAAGCGCGCCAGCGCGTAGCCGCCCAGCAGCGAGATCACCGTCGTGATGGCCAGCGTCAGCACCGCGATGACCGCGGAGTTGACGAAGAAGGTGGCGAAACCCGCACCGTTCCACACGGTGGCGAAGTGCTCGAAGGTGATCGGCCAGGGCACCAGGGCCGTCGACCCCGTCTCGCGGAAGGCGAAGAGCAGGATCCAGTAGAACGGCACGAGGGTGAACAGCAGGTAGGCGCCCAGCGGCGCGTAGATCGCCCACCGGGGGGCGCGGCGCGCCCTGGCCAGCCCGTCCCCGCGCACGGCCGGTGGCCGGGCGAGGGTCGGCGAGGTGGGCGGGGGCAGCGTGGGTGCGGTGCTCATGCCTTGTCCTCCCGGCCCGCGCGGACGAGCCACAGATAGGTGACGGAGAAGACGGCCAGGATCGCGAAGGCTGCCATCGTCAGCGCCGAGCCGTAGCCGAACTCCTTGGCGTCGACCGCGGTGCGCGCCACGTACAGCGGCAGGGTCATCGTCGCGTTCCCCGGCCCGCCGCCGGTGAGGGTGTAGAGCAGGTCGACGTTGTTGAACTCCCACACCGCGCGCAGCAGCGTCGAGAGGATGATCGCGTTCTTCAGGTGCGGCAGGGTCACCGACCAGAAGCGGCGCAGCCGCCCGGCGCCGTCCACCTCGGCCGCCTCGTAGAGGTCGCCGGAGACCGACTGCAGGTCGGCCAGGATGAGGATGGCGAAGAACGGCACGCCCCGCCACAGCTCGGCCAGCACCGCGGCCCAGAAGGCGGAGGTGGAGTCGATGAGCGGGCTGGTGCCGTACTCGCCGATGCCGAGGTCGGCGAGGTAGCGGCCGAAGCCGGTGGTGGGGTTGTAGATGAGCAGCCAGATGGTCGTCGTCAGCACCCCGGAGACGGCCCAGGGCGAGAAGACGAGCGCCCGGGAGACCGCGCGGCCGACGAACGTCTCGTTGATGATGAGGGCCAGGGCGAGGCCGAAGACGAGCTGCAGCCCGACCTCGACGACCACCCACTTCGCGGTGAAGGCCAGGGAGTCCCAGAACATCGGGTCCTCGAGCATCCGGGCGTAGTTGTCCAGCCCGACGAAGCCGTTGGCCCACGGCTTGGTGACGTTGTACTTGTACAGGCTGTACTGGACGACGGTCCCGATCGGGTAGACCAGGAAGACCGCGATGAGCAGAGCGGTGGGGGCGAGGAGCAGGTACGGCGTCCAGCGCTCGCGCCGGACCGGTCGGCGCCGCTCCTCGCCCGGGGGGGCGGGTGGTCCCTGTGCGGGGGTCGCACGGGTGCCGAGCACTGCCATGTGCCTCTCCGATCTGTGTGGCCGCATTGCCTCGGGAACCGGTTTCCCCAGTGAAGCCCATGCAGCGACGCCACGTCAATCGGGTGCGGCCCCGCGTCGGGAACCGGTCCCCGAGCGGGTGGCGGCCACGACGGGCACCGCGCCCGCACTGACTGCGGGGGGCGGCGGGGGTGCGGCGCGGGTGCGTCGGCGGGCGGTCAGCCGGACCCGGCGGCGAGCGCCGTGCGCAGCTGCGACAGCGCGCGGGGGCGGCCCAGCAGGTAGCCCTGGGCCTCGCGGCAGCCCAGGGCGTGCAGCCGCTCCAGCTGCTCGGCGGTCTCGACCCCCTCGGCGACGACGCGGGCGTCGATCCTCCTGCCCTGGTGGAGGATCGAGGCGACGACGGCCTCGCCCACCGGCTCGCACCCGAGGTCGCGCACGAAGGTGCGGGGGATCTTGACGACGTCGACGTCGACGTCCCGGCCGGCGCCGAACGCGCGGTGGCGGTCGGCGAAGCCGTCGACCGCGATGTGCACCCCGGCCTCCCGCAACCGCTGGGCGGCGCGCGCCGCGGCCCGCGAGGGCGCGGCGCCGGACCACGGGGTGCCGATCTCCAGGCAGAGGTCCCCCGGCGGCGTGCCGGTCCGGCGCAGGACGTCCTCGACGAGCTCCGGGAAGGCGGGGTGCGACAGCTGGGTGGGCGAGACGTTGACCGCCACCCCCCGCGGCGCCCCCGGCAGGCCGGCGACGCTGCGCACGTCGGCGCAGGCCCGCGCCAGCACCCACGCCCCCATCGGGACGATGAGGCCGGCGCGCTCGGCGGCGGCGACGACCTCCGCCGCGGCCACCGCGCCGCCGCGGCGCTGCTGCCAGCGCACCAGCGCCTCCGCCCCCGCCCAGCGGCCGGTGGCGAGGTCGACGACGGGCTGGTAGACGACGCGCAGGGCGCCGTCGGCGACCGCCGCGGCCAGCTCGGACTCCAGGGACGTGCGGTGGTGACCGGCGGCCAGCGCCGCGGCGGCGCGGCCGGGCACGAGGGAGGGGTTGCGCTTGGCGACGTACATGGCGCGATCCGCCTCGCGCAGCAGGTCCTCCGGGGAGCGCTCGTCCGCCCCGGCGACGGCCACGCCGATGCTGGCCCCCACCTCGACCGCGCGGCCCTCGACGCGGAAGGGGCGCTCGAACGCCGTCGCCACCCGCCGGGCGACCCCCGCCATCTCGTCGGCGCCGGAGAGGCCCTCGCAGACGACGACGAACTCGTCGCCACCCAGGCGCGCCAGGGTGTCCCCGGGGCGCAGGAGCTCCCGCAGCCGGTCGGCGACCGCGACGAGCAGGAGGTCGCCGACGTGGTGGCCGTGGACGTCGTTGACGGCCTTGAACCCGTCGAGGTCGACGAACAGCACACCGGCCGCCGTCGCGGAGCGCTCGGCGAGCAGCAGCGCGCGGTCGAGCCGGTCGAGCAGGAGGGCGCGGTTGGCCAGGCCGGTGAGGGGGTCGTGCAGGCTGCGGTGCTCGTGCTCGGCGGCGCTGGCGCTGATCCGCTCGTGGGTGCGGGCGTTGACGACGTAGGCGGCCGCGACGTCGGCGAGGACCTGCGCCGCGCCGAACTCCGCGCCCCCCAGCTCCAGCGGCGCGTCGCCGTACAGGTCCAGGGCGCCGATCTGCTCGCCCTGCCAGCGCATGGGGAAGCTGACGACGGCGGCGAAGCCGGCGGCGGTGGCGGCCGCGGCGAAGCGCGCGAAGCGGTCGTCGGCCGCGAGGTCGGGCACCAGGACGGGCCGGCCGGTGCGGTACGCGTCGAGGCCGGGCCCCTCGCCGCAGCGGCGCTGCAGGCCCTCCACGCGCAGCAGCGCGTCGTCGGAGGCGGCGGCGAACTGCAGCGTCGCGCCCTCGGCCAGCACCACGCCGGCCCCCGTCACGGGGAGGACCTCCGGGACCCGCTGCACGAGGTGCTCGAGGATCGCGTGCACGGGGTAGTCGGTGACGAGGGTGTGCGCGAACTCCGCCAGGACGGACGTGAGCTGCTGCTGGTTCACCGAGGCCTCCCGCACAGACCTGCCGCGCACGGTCGTGGCGGAGCCTCATGCTACGTGGAGTGACGACCTGTTACGCCCTGAACACCGAGGGTTGATCACGGGAGGTGCCCCCGCCGCGGCCCGGCCCCGGCGCAGGCCTCAGGCCCGCGGCAGCCACACCCGCATCGCACCCGCGCCCCGGTTCGCCCACGCGTGGTAGGGCACCAGCTCGATCCCGAACCCCTCCCCCTCGGCGTCGGCGGCGGGCGCGTCGGCGGCCGGGCGGTACAGCGGGGCGCCGCCGTCGTGGCGGGCGGAGCGGCGCGCCGTCGTGCGCAGCACGGTCACCCCGCCGAGCAGCCCGGGGCGGTGCTCGGCCCGCGCGCCGCGCAGGGTGGCCACGTCGACGCGCAGGTCGTCCACGGCGACGGGGGCGGACACGTCGGCCTGCTCCGCGCAGTACACGAGCGGGCCGCGCTCGACGGCCACGCAGCCGCGCACCGCGTCGACGCGGGGGTCGGCCTCCACGACGCGCACGTCGAGCGGCAGCACGAGGACGAGCTCCTCGCCCACCGCCCAGGCGCGCCGCACCCGCAGGTGCTCCCCCGGCTCGGGGGTCAGCCGCCGCCCGGCGGCCGTCGCGGTCGCGCCCCGCGCCCAGCCCGGCACCCGCACGGCGAGCTCCCACTCCCCGGCCGCGCTCTCCTCCACCCGCACCCGCACGGTGCCGTCCCACGGGTAGTCGGTGCTGACGGCCAGCTCCACGCGACCGCCGGGCAGGTCGGCGCCGACGCGGCACGCGGTGAACTGGTGCAGCTGGACCCCGCCGCCGTCGCTGGTGGCCAGGTAGGCGTCGAGGCTGGACAGCGTCCGCATGACGTTGGGCGGGCAGCACGCGCAGTCGAACCAGCCGCGGCGGCCGTGGACCGCGCTGCGCTCCTCGTCGGCGTGGGCACCGCTGCGCACCTGCAGGGGGTTCACGTAGAAGTACTCGTCGCCGCCGAGGGACACCCCCGGCAGGAACGCGTTGTAGAGGGTGCGCTCGACGAGGTCGCCGTAGCGGGCCTCGCCGGTGGCCAGCAGCATCCGCTGAGCCCACTGCACGCTGCCGATCGCGGCGCACGTCTCGGCGTAGGCGCGGTCGGGGGTGAGCTCGTACTCGTCGCCGAAGCGCTCCTGGTCCCAGCGCGAGCCCAGGCCTCCGGTGACGTGGGTCTTGGTGGCGACCACGTGCTCCCACTGCCGCACCAGTGCCGCGAGCAGCTCGGCGTCGCCGTCCTCGGCGGCCACGTCGGCGGCACCGGCGGCGAGGTACACCGCGCGCACGGCGTGGCCCTCCGCGGTGGTGGCCTCCCGCACCGGCACGCGGTCGGAGAAGTAGGTGGGGTCCCCCCCGCGCGCGGTGGTGCCCCGGCCGCGGGCGTCGACGAACCAGCGCGCCAGGTCCAGGTACCTGCGCTCGCCCGTCTCGCGGTAGAGCTCGACGAGGCCCATCTCCACGATCGGGTGGCCGTCGACCTCCTCCCGCCCGCCGGGCCCGAAGGTGGCCACGAGGTGGTCGGCGAGCCGGACGGCGACGTCCAGCAGGGCCGTCTCGCCCGTGCAGCGCGACTGCGCGACCGCGGCCTGGAACAGGTGCCCGGCGCAGTAGTGCTCGTGGCTCCACGGCAGGTCGCGGTAGCGCTCGCCGCCGTCGCGGACCTGCACGACGGAGTCGAGGTAGCCGTCCGGGGCCTGGGCCGCGGCGACGAGCGCGGTCACCTCCCGGATCCGGCCCAGCAGCTCCTCCGACGGCTCGCGCCCGTACTCCCAGGCGGCCGCCTCCAGCCACTTGTGGACGTCGGAGTCCATGAACACCGGGCCGCGGACCTCACCGGTGGCGGTGCCGGCGGCGATGCGCAGGTTCTGCAGGTTGCCGGCGGACCCCAGCCGCTCGTAGCCGGTGCGGACGGCCCGCGACCGGTTGGCGCGCTGCCGCTCGGCCCAGAAGCCACCGGTGGTGCGGGCGGCGCCGAGCGGTACCGGGCGCAGCCGGACGGCGGCCCCCGCGGTGGGGGCGGCCGGTGCGGGCACGGCGCTGGGGAGCGCGCGGGGTGCGGTCGTCACGATCTCTCCTCCGGGGTCGGGACCCGCCCACCGGCGGCACCGGGCCGGCCGGTGCGCGAGCACGTCCGGGGCGACCGTAGGCCCGCCGGGAGCGCCCGGCCCGCCGGCACCGCCGCACG
>NZ_BAABIL010000450.1:0-2121 GCF_039542765.1 Kineococcus glutinatus | reverse complement strand
GCACCTGCGCGGACGGCGCGGCGGGCACCTGCCCGGGCCCGCGCGGCGCGCACGGGCGGGCGGCGGGGAGGGGCGCGGGCGTGAGCCACGAGACACCCCCGCAGGTGCCGCACGACTTTGTGCGTGCGTTCACAAACGCTTAGGGTGGATCGGTCCGGATGCGCTCGGCACCCGGCTGACCACCCCGCGACACCCGCTGCTGCGACACCCACCCCTGCGATGCGAGGACACCTCGGCCCTGTGAACGACGACGACGTGACGGTCGGCCCGCTGTCCGGGCCGCGTCCCGGACAGCGGGCCGGGACCCCCGGTGCGGGTGGTGGCGAGCCGACGGGGTCGGAGGAGGCCGGGCGCGGTGTGCCCGACGCCACCGTCGCCCGCCTGCCCCAGTACCTGCGGGCCCTCACCGTCCTCGCCGAGCGCGGTACCGAGACCGTGTCCTCCGAGGCGCTCGCCGCCGCCGCCGGCGTCGGCTCCGCGAAGCTGCGCAAGGACCTCTCCCACCTCGGCAGCTACGGCACCCGCGGCGTCGGCTACGAGGTCGCCCGCCTCGTGCAGCAGATCTCCGAGCACCTCGGGCTCACGCAGCGCTGGAGCGTGGTCATCATCGGCATCGGCAACCTCGGCCACGCGCTGGCCGGCTACGGCGGCTTCGCCTCCCGCGGCTTCGGCGTCGTCGGCCTCTTCGACGACTCCCCGGCCGTCGTCGGCAAGCGGGTCAACGGCCTCGTCGTGCGCCCCCTGGCCCAGTTCGAGGCCGCGGTGGCCGACGAGCGGCCCACCATCGCCGTGCTCGCGGTACCCGCCGCGGTCGCCCAGCGGGTGTGCGACCGCGTGGTCGCCACCGGCGTCAGCAGCGTCCTGAACTTCGCCCCCGTCGTCCTGCAGGTCCCCGAGGGAGTGCACGTGCGCAAGGTCGACCTCGCCTCCGAGCTGCAGATCCTCGCCTTCCACGAGCAGCGCCGCGCCGCGCTCGCCCGTGCCGCCCGGCTGGTGCCCGGTGCCGCCCCGGCCGGCCGCGGGACGAGCGGGGAGCCGGAGGCCGCGGCGGTGGCGGGGGTGGTCCGGTGACCCTCCTCGTCGTGGGCCTGTCCCACCGCACCGCCTCCCTCGACCTGCTCGAGCGCGCCGCGCTCGACGAGGAGACCGGCGCCCGCCTCGTCGGGGAGCTCCTCGACGGCCCGCACGTCAGCGAGGCCGTGGTCCTCTCCACCTGCAACCGCGTCGAGGTGTACTGCGACGTCACCCGCTTCCACGGCGGCGTGGCGGACGTCGGCGCCGCCCTGGGCCGGCGCATCGGCGCGCCGCTGGAGGTGCTCGGCGACCAGCTGTACGTGCACTACGAGGACGCGGCCGTGGAGCACCTGTTCTCCGTCGCGTGCGGCCTGGACTCCATGGCCGTGGGCGAGAGCCAGATCCTCGGCCAGCTGCGCCTCGCCCTGCGCCGGCTGCAGGACTCCGGCGCGGGCGGCGGCGCCCTCGACCAGGTGCTGCAGCAGGCGCTGCGCGTCGGCAAGCGGGCGCACTCCGAGACGGGGCTGGACGCCGCCGGTGGCTCCCTCGTGGACGCGGCCCTGCGCCACGCGGCAGCCGTGCTCGGCGACCTGGCCGGTACCCGCGCCCTCGTCGTGGGCGCCGGGGCGATGAGCGCCCTCGTCGCCACCACCCTGCACCGGCGCGGCGTCGGCGTCCCCGCCGAGGGCGCCGCCGAGGGCACCGCCTGCGGGAGCGGCGGTGGGATCGTCGTGGCCAACCGCACCCCCGAGCGCGCCGAGCGGCTGGCCGGTGCCGTCGGCGGCCGCGCCACCGGGCTGGGGTCGCTGGCCGACGAGGTCACCGCCGCCGACCTCGTCGTCTCCTGCACCGGCTCCGTCGGGCACGTCCTCGACGCCGCCCTGGTGGCCGCCGCCCTCGCGCGCCGGCCCGGGCGACCCCTCGTGCTCGTCGACCTCGCCCTGCCCCGCGACGTCGCACCGGAGGTGGCCGGGCTGCCCGGCGCCCACCTGGTGGGCCTGGAGGTGCTCGGCCGCGACCTCGACGGCGCGGCCGCCGGCGGGGACCTGCGCTCCGTGCGGCAGATCATCGCCGAGGAGGTCGCCGCCCACGCCGCCGCCCGCCGCG
>NZ_BAABIL010000449.1:0-1073 GCF_039542765.1 Kineococcus glutinatus | reverse complement strand
GCCCGGCGCAGCACCAGCTCGCCGTCCGGGCCCTCCGCGGCGGGAGCCACCCCCACCTCGCGCAGCACCGCCAGCACCCGGCCGGGCTCCGCCGCCGCCGCCAGCACCGTCGGCGCCAGCCGCCGCAACCCCAGCGGCGCGCAGCGGCGGTCCACCAGCAGCTCCTCCAGGGCCGAGGGGTCCTCGGCGCGCAGGAACGAGGCCGCCGAGCCCACCCGGACCCGCCCGTAGCGGCGCGCCACGTCCCGCACCAGGTACTCCAGCGGCTGCGGCACGCCCGTCGCCGACACCTGCCCCAGGAAGCGCAGCACCTCCTCCGCCGTCCAGCCCACGTCCAGGCCGCGGCGCACCGAGACCGGGTCGAAGCGGTACACCGTCGCGCCGCCGCGGCTCTCCACCTTCGCCAGCTGCGCCAGCCGCCGCGCCAGGTCCCCCGCCAGCGGCCCCGGCGCCACGGCGGTCAGGTCCGCCTGCAGCAGCACCTCGTGCACCGGGGCGGGCAGCGCCGCCGACAGCGCCGCGGCCGCGGCCTCCTCCTCGCCGGCCAGCAGGGCGCGCGCCGCCGGGGACAGCGCACCCGCGCCGCTCACCCCCAGCCACGCCGCCTCCCGCAGCGTCCAGCCCACCAGCTCCTCGCGCAGCAGCGTCAGCAGCCGCGGCGCGGCGTACCGCAGCCGCTCCACCAGCGCCGCCTGCTCCGTCGCCGCGTCCACCGGCAGCCCCGCCAGCTCCGCCAGCACCGCCCGCCGCACCACCGCCGCCGCCGGGCGGTCCACGTCCGGGCCCAGGGCGTTGCGCGGGCCGCCCTTGGCGTCGCGGCTGCCCACCAGGGCCGGCACCCGCGTCGACGGCAACCACGCGGCCACCACCTCCACCCACCGCTGCGGCAGCGCCTCCTCCAGCCAGGCGTCGAAGCGGGGCGTCGGCACCCAGCGCGGCTCGACCTCCTGGTCGTCGGCCACCAGACCGCTGGTGCGGGCCAGCTCCACCACCAGCGCCGCCGTCGCCTCGTCCACCTCCAGGGCCGCGGCCACCCGCCGCAGCTCCCGCACGACGAGGCCGCCCGCGCGCTG
>NZ_BAABIL010000448.1:0-10559 GCF_039542765.1 Kineococcus glutinatus | reverse complement strand
GCCCCCGGTGCGGGCCGGGTGCGCTGCGGGGCCGCTGCGGACCCGGCCGCCGGCGCGCACGGCTGTGGCGCAGCGCACCCCGTGCGGTGGCGGGCGCCACCGGCGGGCGACCTACCATCGACGGGTGAGCACGACGATCCGCGCCGGAACCCCTGCGAGCACCGGGGGTGCCGTCCGCGGCGGACCCGTCGGGGCCTGGACGTCGAGGCTGCTGGCCTTCAACGTCGTCGCCGAGAGCCTCATCGTCGTCACCGGCGGTGTGGTGCGCCTCACCGGCTCGGGGCTGGGCTGCCCGACCTGGCCGCAGTGCGTGCCGGGTTCCTACGTGCCGGTGGTGGAGCAGGAGGAGGGCTTCCACAAGTACATCGAGTTCGGCAACCGCACCCTCACCGGCTTCGTCGGCCTCGTGGCGCTGGCCGCGCTGGTGGCGGTGCTGCGCGCGCGGCGCCCGGACCTGCTGCGCTGGGTGGCGCCGCTGCTGCTCGGCATCCTCGCCCAGGCGCTCATCGGCGGCATCGTCGTGCACACCGATCTGGCGCCCGTGACGGTGGTGCTGCACTTCCTCGTCTCCGCCGTCCTGGTCGCCGTCTCCACCGCGCTGTGGATGCGCGCGCGCGAGGCCCCCGGCCCGCGCCGCAGCGCGGTGCGCGCCGAGGTGCGCCACCTGGCCCGGTTCACCGCGCTGGTGGCCGCCGTCGTCATCGTGCTGGGCACCCTGGTCACCGGCTCCGGGCCGCACTCCGGCGACGCCGACTCCCCCTCCCGCCTGCCGCTGGACCCGCGGACGGTGAGCTGGCTGCACGCCGACGTGGTGATGGCCTTCTGCGGCCTGGTGATCGGCTGCGTCGTGGCGCTGCGCCTGGCCGGCGCCGGCCGGGCGGCGCAGCGGCGCGGCGTGGAGCTGCTCGTCGTGACGCTGGCGCAGGGCACCATCGGCTACGTGCAGTACTTCACGGGGCTGCCGGAGGTGCTCGTCGCCGCGCACATGGCGGGCGCGTGCGTCCTCGTCGTGGCCGTGACGCGCCTGCTGCTGGCCCTGACCGAGCCGGTGGCCGCCGCGCCCCGGCCGCCCGCCGCGACCGTCTCCTGAGGGTCCCCGCGCCCCTGGCGCGAGAACCGCGCCCGCCCCCGGTACGCCGACAGGCCCGCCACCCGCTGTACGCGGGTGGCGGGCCTGTCGGCGTACCGGGGGCGGGGCGGGGGCCCTCAGAGGGGCAGGTGCACCAGCGGGTCGACGAGCACCGCCACCGACAGCAGCGTCAGGTACGAGATCGAGCCGTGGAAGACCCGCATCGGCAGCAACCCCTTCAGCTGCGCGCCCGTGACGTCCGCCGTGGCACCGGCGGTGCGCTCGAAGTGGTGCGCGCGCCGCAGCAGCGCGTGGGACTGCGCGAGGAACCCCGCCCCCAGCAGCGCGGCGGCCACCGCGTACACCCAGCCGGCACCGCCGACGGGCACCAGCAGCAGCGAGCAGGCCACCATCGCCCAGGCGTAGCCGACGACCTGGCGCGCCACCGACACCGGCCGTGCCACCACCGGCAGCATCGGCACCCCGGCGTTGGCGTAGTCGTCGCGGTAGCGCATCGACAGCGGCCAGTAGTGCGGCGGGGTCCACAGGAAGATGACCCCGAACAGCACGAACGGGGCCCAGGCCAGGCTGCCGGTCACCGCGGTCCAGCCGATGAGGACCTGCATGCAGCCGGCCACCCCGCCCCAGACGATGTTCTGCGACGTGCGCCGCTTGAGCAGCAGCGTGTACCCCACGACGTAGAGCAGGATCGCCGCCAGGGCCAGGGCCGCCGAGAGCACGTTGACGACGCCGGCGAACAGCGCGACGGAGGCCGCCCCCAGCGCCAGCGCGAAGACCAGGGCCTGGCGCGGGGTGAGCTCACCCGTCACCAGGGGCCGGCGCTCCGTGCGGTGCATCAGGCGGTCGATGTCGCGGTCGAAGTAGCAGTTGAGCGCGTTGGCGCTGCCCGCGGCGAGCGCACCGCCGAGGAAGGTCGCCAGCACCGTGCGCCACGGCGGCAACCCGCCGGCGGCGAAGAACATCACCGGCACGGTGGTGATGAGCAGCAGCTCGATGATGCGCGGCTTCGTGAGGGCGACGTAGGCCTTGGCCGTACGGACCCAGCGGAGCCGACGGAGGAACCCGCGGGCGCTGGTGGCGCGCAGGGCGGGGGCGTCGGAGGGACGCGGGTCGACGACGGTCACGGTGTCCTCGGGGCGCGGGGGCAGGCGGACGCCTCCGATCGTACGCCGCGACCCCGCGCCGGCGTTCGCCGGAGGCCGCCGGGCACCGCCGCGGCGCGGGTCGCACCGGCGCCGGCGCACAGCGGCCGGGGCCCGCCGTGAGCCCGGTGACACACCGGGAAACGGACGGGACACCACCGGGAAACACCGCGGCGGTACCCCTTCCCCGCGGCCCGCGGGGCCGCGGGGGCTGTTTTCCCGCCGCACCCGGGTGCCGGTAGGCTCGCAAGTGTAGTGATCTTCGCCACGGGCACAGGAGCAGCGGGCGGCGGCAACCGCGCGGTTGCGGCCGCCCGGCGGTGTGCCCGTTCGTGCGAGGCGCTCGTGCGAGGTGCTGGACGGCTGCGCCCGAGCGACCGGGCCCGGCAGACGACGACAGACTGACAGCGGGCCACCGGTCGCCGCGCAGCGCGCGCGGCCCCGCGGTCCGCACGAGGAGGAGACACGTGAGCGAGCAGACCCTCGAGTGGAGCGACCTGGACCGCCGTGCCACGGACACCGCGCGGGTCCTGGCGATGGACGCCGTGCAGCGGGCGGGCAACGGCCACCCCGGGACTGCCATGAGCCTCGCCCCCGTCGCGCAGCTGCTGTTCCAGCGCCTGCTGCGCCACGACCCGGCCGACCCGGACTGGGCCGGGCGCGACCGCTTCGTCCTCTCCTGCGGGCACTCCAGCCTCACCCTGTACGTCCAGCTGTACCTGAGCGGGTACGGCCTGGAGCTCGACGACCTCAAGGCGCTGCGCAAGCTGGGCTCCAAGACGCCCGGCCACCCCGAGCACGGCCACACCGCGGGTGTGGAGATGACGACCGGCCCGCTGGGGCAGGGCATCTCCTCCGCCGTCGGCATGGCGATGGCCGCCCGCCGCGAGCGCGGCCTGTTCGACCCCGGGGCCGCGCCGGGCACCAGCCCGTTCGACCACACCATCTGGGTGCTGGCCTCCGACGGCGACATCCAGGAGGGCGTGGCCGCGGAGGCCTCGGCCATCGCCGGCGTGCAGGAGCTGGGCAACCTCGTCGTCGTCTACGACGCCAACCACATCTCCATCGAGGACGACACCGCGATCTCCCTGGCCGAGGACACCGGCAAGCGGTACGAGGCCTACGGCTGGCACGTGCAGACCATCGACTGGACCAACGGCGGCGACGGCCCCTACACCGAGGACCTGCCGGGCCTGTTCGACGCCCTCAACGCCGCGAAGGCGGAGACGTCCAAGCCCTCGATCATCGTGCTGCGCACGATCATCGCCTACCCGGCCCCGAACCTGCAGAACACCGGCAAGTCGCACGGGTCGGCGCTGGGCGAGGCGGAGGTGAAGGCCACCAAGGAGGTCCTCGGCTTCGACCCCGAGCAGGCCTTCCAGGTCGACGCCGACGTGCTGGAGCACACCCGCGCGGTGCGCGAGCGCGGCCGGGCGCTGCGGCAGGAGTGGGACGCGTCCTTCGCCACCTGGCGCGAGGGTGCCGCCGAGCGCGCGGCGCTGTGGGACCGGATGCGCACCCGCACCCTGCCCGACGGCTGGGCGCAGGCGCTGCCCGTCTTCGAGGCCGGCACGTCCGTGGCCACCCGCAAGGCCTCCGGCGAGGTGCTCAACGCCCTCGGCCCGGTGCTGCCGGAGCTGTGGGGCGGCTCGGCGGACCTGGCCGAGTCCAACCTCACCACCATCAAGGGCGAGCCGTCGTTCCTGCCCGAGAGCCGCCAGACGAAGCAGTGGCCGGGCAACCCCTACGGGCGCACCCTGCACTTCGGCATCCGCGAGCACGCGATGGGCGCCATCCTCAACGGCATCGCGCTGCACGGGGGCACCCGCCCCTACGGCGGCACGTTCCTCGTCTTCAGCGACTACATGCGCCCCTCGGTGCGCCTGGCGGCGATCATGAAGCTGCCGGTGACGTACGTGTGGACGCACGACTCCATCGGCCTGGGCGAGGACGGCCCCACCCACCAGCCGATCGAGCACCTGGCCTCGCTGCGGGCCATCCCCGGCCTGGACGTGGTGCGCCCGGCCGACGCCAACGAGACCGCGTGGGCGTGGAAGACCATCCTGGAGAACACCGACCGCCCCGCCGGCCTGGCGCTGAGCCGGCAGAACCTGCCCACCATCGACCGCTCCGCCCCCGGCGTCGGGGCGGCCGAGGGCACCGCCAAGGGCGGCTACGTCCTCGCGGAGTCCTCCGCGGCCACCCCGCAGGTCATCCTCATCGGCACCGGCTCGGAGGTGCAGCAGGCGCTGCAGGCGCGGGAGCTGCTGGAGGGCGAGGGCATCCCCACCCGCGTGGTGTCCCTGCCCTGCCGGGAGTGGTTCCTCGAGCAGGACCAGGCCTACCGCGACACCGTCCTGCTGCCGCAGGTCAAGGCGCGCGTGTCGGTGGAGGCCGCCGTCGCGCAGGGCTGGCGCGAGCTGGTCGGCGAGCACGGGCGCATCGTGAGCCTGGAGCACTTCGGCGCCTCGGGCGACTACCAGGACATCTACCGCGAGTTCGGCATCACGGGCGAGGCCGTGGCGTCGGCGGCCAAGGAGAGCATCGCGAACCTGCCGTGATCGTCGGGGGCGGGACCGGTCCGGTCCCGCCCCCGCTCCGCAAGCGGCGCCGGCACGGCGCCTCGAGGGGCGCCGGCAGCGGCGCCGCAACGGACTGAGGAGAAGCACCATGAACAACGCACTCGCCCAGCTGGCCGAGCACGGGGTGTCCGTGTGGCTCGACGACCTGTCCCGCGAGCTGATCGCCTCCGGCGACCTGCAGCGCCTCGTCGACCGCGGTGTCGTCGGCATCACCACCAACCCGACCATCTTCGCCTCGGCGCTGTCCAAGGGCGACGCCTACGCCGAGCAGGTCAAGGAGCTCGCCGCGGCGGGCACCTCCCTCGACGACGCCGTCTTCGCCATCACCACCGAGGACGTCCGCCGCGCCTGCGACCTGCTGGCACCGGTCTACGAGCGCAGCCAGCACCTCGACGGCCGCGTCTCCCTGGAGGTCGACCCGCGCCTGGCGCGCGACACCGAGGGCACCATCGCCTCCGCCCGCGCCCTGTGGGCCGCGGTGGACCGCCCCAACCTCTACATCAAGATCCCCGCGACGGTGGAGGGCCTGCCGGCCATCACCACCGCGCTCTCCGAGGGCATCAGCGTCAACGTCACCCTCATCTTCTCCCTGGACCGCTACCGCGGGGTGATGAACGCCTTCCTCGCCGGCCTGGAGCAGGCCCGCGAGAAGGGCCTGGACCTCACCGACCTGGCGTCGGTGGCCTCCTTCTTCGTCTCCCGCGTCGACACCGAGATCGACAAGCGCCTGGACGCCGTCGGCTCCCCCGAGGCCACGGCGCTGCGCTCCAAGGCCGGCCTGGCCAACGCGCGGCTGGCCTACCAGGCCTACGAGGAGGTGTTCTCCACCCCGCGCTGGCAGGTGCTGGAGCAGGCCGGGGCCAAGCCGCAGCGGCCGCTGTGGGCCTCCACCGGCGTGAAGGACCCCAACCTGCCCGACACCCTGTACGTCACCGGGCTCGTCGCCCCGGGCACCGTGAACACCATGCCCGGCAAGACGCTGGAGGCCACCGCCGACCACGGCGAGGTCACCGGTGACACCGTGCGCGGCGGCTACGACGCCGCGCGGGAGGTGCTCGACGCGCTGGAGCGCCTCGGCGTCTCCTACGACGACGTCGTGACCTCCCTGGAGACCGAGGGCCTGGACAAGTTCGAGGCCAGCTGGGGCGAGCTGCTGCAGACCGTCACCAACGAGCTGGACAACGCCCGCGCCGTCCTGAAGGCCGGCGAGTGACCGCCCTGGAGGTCCGCGCGGCCGGCGAGGCCGCCGAGGCCGTCGCCGCCGCCGTCCCCGCCCTCGTCGCCGACGCCGTCGCCTCCCGCATCAGCGCGCAGGACGCCTCGCTGTGGGGGGAGGCCGCCCGCTCCGAGGCCGCCGTCCGGCTGTCGTGGGTGTCGCTGGCGACCTCCTCGCGCCCGCTGGTGGAGCGCATCGCCGAGCTGCGCGAGGACCTGCGCGCCGAGGGCGTCGACCACGTCGTGCTGTGCGGCATGGGCGGCTCCTCGCTGGCGCCGGAGGTCATCACCCGCACCGCCGGGGTGGAGCTCACCGTGCTGGACGGCACCGACCCCGGCCAGGTGCGCCGGGCGCTGACCGACCGGCTCGACCGCACCGTGGTCGTGGTCTCCTCCAAGTCCGGCAACACCGTGGAGACCGACTCCCAGCGGCGCGCGCTGGCCGACGCCTTCACCCGCGCCGGCATCGACGCCGCCCGCCGCATCGTCGTGGTCACCGACCCCGGCTCGGGGCTGCAGGCCACCGCCGAGGAGGCCGGCTACCGGGCCGTCTTCACCGCCGACCCGCACGTGGGCGGGCGCTACTCGGCGCTGACGGCGTTCGGGCTGGTGCCCTCGGGCCTGGCCGGGGTGGACCTGGGCGCGCTGCTCGACGAGGCGGAGGAGGCCGCGGAGATGCTCGCCGCCGACGACGAGGGCAACCCCGCCCTCGTGCTCGGCGCGGCCATCGCCGGCGGCGCCACCGGTCGCGGTGAGGGCCGCCAGGACCCGCCGGCCCGCGACAAGGTCGTCATCGTGGAGGACGGCACCCCGCTGGTCGGTTTCGGCGACTGGGCCGAGCAGCTGATCGCCGAGTCCACCGGCAAGGAGGGCACCGGCGTCCTGCCCGTGGTGGTCGCCGGCACGGGCGCCCCCGAGGTCGCCTCCCCCGGCGCCGACACCACCGTGGTGCGCCTCGTCCCCGACGACGCCCTGGGCACCGACACCGCCGCCACGACGGGCGCGGAGGTGCGCGTCAGCGGTGCGCTGGGTGCGCAGTTCCTGCTGTGGGAGTACGCCACCGCCGTGGCGGGCCGGCTGCTGGGCATCAACCCCTTCGACCAGCCGGACGTGGAGAGCGCGAAGAAGGCCACCCGCGCCCTCCTCGACGAGCGCGGCTCCGCGCAGGAGGCTGCGTTCACCGACGGGGCGGTGGAGGTGCGCGCCAGCACCGGGCTGCTGGAGGCCGGCGCGGACTCCGTCCCGGCCGCCCTGGACGCCCTGCTGGGGCACCTGGACGGCGAGCGCGGCTACGTCGCGGTCATGGCCTACCTCGACCGGGAGACCGACACCGAGCTGGCCCAGCTGCGCGAGGCGCTGGCCCAGCGCACCGGCCGGCCGGTGACGTTCGGGTGGGGGCCGCGGTTCCTGCACTCCACCGGGCAGTACCACAAGGGCGGCCCGGCCACCGGTGTCTACCTGCAAGTCACCGGCGCCCCCGTCGACGAGGTGCCCATCCCCGGCATCCCGTTCAGCTTCGGCGAGCTCATCGCCGCCCAGGCCGCCGGGGACGCCTCCGTGCTCGCCGAGCACGGCCGCCCGGTGCTGCGGCTGCACCTGGCCGACCGCCGCTCCGGCACCGCGCAGCTGCTGGCCGCGGTCCGCCAGGGCGCACCGACCGCTGGAGGGAGCGGCGCATGAGCACCCACCGCCTCGGCGCGCGGGAGAACCCGCTGCGCGACCCGCGCGACAAGCGGCTGCCGCGCATCGCCGGGCCCTGCGGCCTGGTGCTGTTCGGCGTCACCGGCGACCTGGCCCGCAAGAAGCTCATGCCGGCCATCTACGACCTGGCCAACCGCGGTCTGCTGCCGCCGGGGTTCGCCCTCACCGGCTTCGCGCGCCGCGACTGGGCCGACCAGGACTTCGGCAAGGTCGTCTACGAAGCCGTCCGCGCCCACGCCCGCACCCCGTTCCGGGAGTCGGTGTGGGCGCAGCTGGCCGAGGGGTTCCGGTTCGTGCCCGGTGACTTCGACGACGACGACGCCTTCGACAAGCTGGCGCAGACCGTCGCGGACCTGGACCGGGTGCGCGGCACCGGCGGCAACCACGCCTTCTACCTGTCCATCCCGCCGAAGTTCTTCCCCGTGGTGGCCAAGCAGCTGGCGCGCTCGGGGCTGTCGGCGCAGGACGGGGACTCCTGGCGCCGGGTGGTCATCGAGAAGCCGTTCGGCCACGACCTGGCCTCGGCGCGGGAGCTGAACTCCGTCGTGGAGCAGGTCTTCCCGCCGGACTCGGTGTTCCGCATCGACCACTACCTGGGCAAGGAGACCGTCCAGAACCTGCTGGCGCTGCGCTTCGCCAACCAGATGTTCGAGCCGCTGTGGAACGCCAACCACGTCGACCACGTGCAGATCACGATGGCCGAGGACATCGGCATCGGTGGCCGCGCCGGCTACTACGACGGCATCGGCGCCGCCCGCGACGTCATCCAGAACCACCTGCTGCAGCTCATGGCGCTGACGGCGATGGAGGAGCCGGTCTCCTTCGACGCCGCCGACCTGCGCGCGGAGAAGGCCAAGGTGCTCTCGGCGGTGCGCCTGCCGCAGGACCTGGCCCGCTCCACCGCCCGCGGGCAGTACGCCTCGGGCTGGCAGGGCTCGGAGAACGTCAAGGGCTACCTCGACGAGGACGGCATCCCCGCCAGCTCCATCACCGAGACGTTCGCCGCCATCGAGCTGGAGGTCGACACCCGCCGCTGGGCGGGGGTGCCGTTCTACCTGCGCGCCGGCAAGCGCCTGGGCCGGCGCGTCACCGAGATCGCGGTGGTGTTCAAGCGCGCCCCGCACCTGCCCTTCGAGCGCACCGCCACCGAGGAGCTGGGGCAGAACGCCCTGGTCATCCGGGTGCAGCCCGACGAGGGGGTGACGCTGCGCTTCGGCTCCAAGGTGCCGGGCACGGCGATGGAGGTGCGCGACGTCACGATGGACTTCGGCTACGGCCACGCCTTCACCGAGTCCAGCCCGGAGGCGTACGAGCGGCTCATCCTCGACGTGCTGCTCGGCGACCCGCCGCTGTTCCCCCGCCACGAGGAGGTGGAGCTGTCGTGGAAGATCCTCGACCCCATCACCGCGTTCTGGGCCCAGAACGGCGCACCGGAGCCGTACGCCTCGGGCACGTGGGGGCCGCCCTCGGCCGACGCGATGCTCGGGCGCACCGGCCGAGCCTGGCGGCGGCCGTGAGCCCCGCGCCGGCCCACCGGCACCCGCACGAGCCGCGACGCACCCCGACCCGCCCGGAGCCCCGCCGATGATCATCGATCTGCCCAGCACGTCGACGAGCGCGATCAACAAGGCCCTCGTGGAGATCCGCGACTCCGGCGGTGCCGTCGCCCTGGGCCGCGTCCTCACGCTGGTCGTCGTCACCGACGACGCCCACGCCGAGGAGGCCATCACCGCGGCCAACGAGGCCAGCCGCGAGCACCCCTGCCGGGTGGTCGTGCTGGCCCGCGGCAACAAGCGCGGTGCCGCGCGCCTGGACGCCCAGATCCGCGTGGGCGGGGACGCCGGTGCCAGCGAGGTGGTGGTGCTGCGCCTGTACGGCCCGCTGGTGGAGCACGGCCAGACGACCGTCATGTCGCTGCTGCTGCCCGACGCCCCGATCGTGGCCTGGTGGGTGGGCATCGCCCCGTCCGACGTGGCCAACGACCCCATCGGTCGCATCGCGCAGCGGCGCATCACCGACTCGGCGGAGACGTCCAACCCCGCCAAGGCGCTGGAGCAGCGCCGCGCCACCTACGCCGCCGGCGACACCGACTTCGCGTGGACCCGGCTGACGAACTGGCGGGCGCTGCTGGCCGCGGCGCTGGACCAGCCCCCGCACGAGAAGGTGCACGCGGCCACGGTCGCCGGTGCGCCCGACAGCCCCAGCACGGACCTGCTGGCGGCGTGGCTGGCGCAGCGGCTGCAGTGCCCGGTGACGCGGGTGCGCACCAAGCGCGGCGGCGGCGTGCAGAGCGTGCGGCTGGAGCGCAAGTCCGGGGCGGTGGAGCTGGTGCGCCCGGACCAGACGGTCGCGACCCTGAGCCAGCCCGGACAGCCGGAGCGGCGCATCGCGCTGGGCCGGCGTCCCGTCAAGGACTGCCTGACCGAGGAGCTGCGCCGCCTGGACCCCGACGAGGTGTACGGGGAGGTCCTGACCCAGGGGTTGCCGAAGGTGGAGGCCGGCAAGGCCATCTCCGTGACGCAGGCCCGCAGGGACGGCACGCTGCCCTCGGCCTCCAGCGCCGCGCAGGGACAGGCCGCCGCGGTGCGCAAGGCGGCGGCGTTGTCGCGGGCCATGAAGCGCGCCACCCCGGCCGAACCCACGCAGCGGGACACCGACCCCTCCTCGGCCGGTGACGCCGGCGGTGAGGAGGGCGCCGGTGCGGCGGCCGCACCCGGCGGCACCCCCGCCAGCGGGGAGCGGCCCAAGCGCGGCGCCGCTCGCGGTCCCGTCACCGCGAGCCCGACCACGCCGGCGGCCGAGCGCGCCCCGCGCAAGCGGGCCGCGAAG
>NZ_BAABIL010000447.1:0-1295 GCF_039542765.1 Kineococcus glutinatus | reverse complement strand
GGATCTTGACCCGCTTCTCCGGACACCGACCTGAGGCGATGATGTCGCCCAGAGAGGAGTCCTGTGATGCCCCGACCTCATCCGCCGGAGTTCCGTCAGCGTGCTGTGGAGCTGGCCCAGCTGCGTGAGCAGCCGATGGGCAAGATCGCCGCTGACCTCGGCATCAGCGAGTCCTGCCTGCGCCGCTGGGTGCGTCTGGCTGAAGGCGACGCTGCGACAGTCGGTGGCCGTAGTGGTCAAGGCGCTGGCGGCGTACTCGACGCGGGTGAGCGCGCTGAGCTGATCGCACTGCGGCGCAAGACGCGAGTGCAAGCAATGGAGATCGACATTCTGCGCCGGGCCAGTGCCTACTTCGCCCGGGAGTCACTACCGGACCCAAAATGATCTTCCCGCTGGTCCGTGACCTTGCCGCCGACGGCCTACCCGTCGCGGTGACCTGCCGGGTGCTGGGCGTCTCCCGCTCGGGCTACTACGAGTGGCGCGACCGGCCGGCCTCGGCCCGGTCGGTCGCTGACGTCGCGTTGATGCAGACGATCACCGAGGTCCATGCCTCCTCACGAGCCACCTACGGTGCTCCCCGCGTGCACGCGGAGCTGCGCCTGGGGCTGGGCATCGCCTGCGGGCGCAAGCGAATCGCCCGGCTGATGCGGACAGCCGGCCTCGTCGGAGTCTGCCACCGCCGCAAACGGTCCGGCTCCAAGCCGCTGCCGGCGCCGCACGAGGACCTGGTCCAGCGACGGTTCGTCGCTGATGCCCCCAACAGGTTGTGGGTCACCGACATCACCGAGCACCCCACCGCCGAGGGCAAGGTCTACTGCGCCGCGGTCGTAGACGTCTTCAGTCGCATGGTGGTGGGCTGGTCCATTGCCGACCACATTCGCGCCGAGCTCGTCGTCGACGCCCTGGAGATGGCCTGCTGGCGACGTCGCCCTGAGCCCGGAGCCATCGTCCACGCCGACCGCGGCAGCCAATACACCTCGTGGATCTTCGGGCACCGCCTGCGGGCCGCTGGCCTGCTGGGTTCGATGGGCCGAGTCGCCTCCAGCGTCGACAACGGATTGATGGAGAGCTTCTGGTCCACGATGCAACGCGAGCTGCTGGACCGCCGCCCCTGGCCCACGAGGGCGGAGCTGGCCTCGGCCATCTTCGAGTGGATCGAAGCGTTCTACAACCCTCGCCGGCGTCACTCCGGCATCGGCTACCTCAGCCCGGCCGAGTACGAAGCCCTTCACACCACACTGACTACTGCGGCATGATCAAGTCACCCACCTGTCCGGGAAACCGGGTCAAGCTCC
>NZ_BAABIL010000446.1:0-6737 GCF_039542765.1 Kineococcus glutinatus | reverse complement strand
GCCAGTACAGCCGCCGGCACGCGCCGAACTCGCGGAACTGCTCGTAGCCGCGCCGCGTGCCCGGCGGCAGCCGGTCCGCCACGTCGGCCTTCGCCACGTCGTGCAGCGGCCCGTTGCACGCCGGGCAGCGGGTCAGCGGTGCCGTCGCGGGCGCGAAGCGCTCCAGCACGTCGGCGAGCTGCTCGGCGGTGGTGCGCCCCCGCACCAGCGCGCCCCGCGGCAGCGCCCGGCGCATCAGCAGGCCGCGGTCCTGCGTGAGCAGCACCCGGTCCTCCGCCGCGGCCCGCGCCACGAGGCCGGGGTCGTCGGCGTCGTTGCGGTAGGCGGCGTCCAGCCCGAGCAGCCGCAGCCGCCGCGCCAGCGCCCCGTGGTGGACGTCGAGCAGGAACCCGCCGGCCGGGACGGGCTGGGGGCGGCGCACCGGCGCGACCGCCAGCACCGCCCCGGGGCCGACCCGCTCGGCGGCCCCCACCGGCCGCCCGTCCAGCAGCAGGGTGCCGACCTCGGTCAGCGGCACCCCGGCGGCCTGCACGACGTGCCCGGCGCCGGCGCCCACCTCCTCGCTGCGCAGCACGCCGGTGGTGCGGGCCGTGCGGGGCAGCAGGAAGCGCAGCTCCTCGGCGACGCGGAGGAGGAGGCCGGGGCCGGCGGTGGGGGCGGTGGCGCCGGGCACGGCTCCAGCGTGCCCGAAGCGTGCCCGCCGTGCCGTGATGTCACGATGGCGGAATCATCCGTGACGAACGGTGACGGGCTGTCGTGAGGGTCGCAGGCGCGGAACGGGAGTGGGGCATGCTCGAAGCACCGGCTTCCGGTCGCTCACCGCTGGTGGAGGGCCCGCTGACGAGCCGGATGATGGCGCTGCTGTTCCTCGGCTCCGCCCTGCTGCACCTGGTGGCGAACCTGCCCGCCTTCCCGCGCGGGCAGACGCCGATGTGGCCGGTGGTGATCACCCTGTACCTGACCGTGGGGGCCTGGCTGCTCCGTTCCAGCCACCGCCTGCGCCGCCGCGGGACGATGCCGCTGCTGGTCCTCGTCGACATCGCGCTCGTCACCGCGCTGCTGGCGTCCCAGCCCGACCGCCCCCTGCTGGCGATGCTCTACCTGTGGGACGTCCCCATCGTCTTCACGTTGTTCCGCGCCCGGCTGGTCGTCGCCCTCACGGCGCTGCAGTTCGGCTGCGGCGCCGCCGTGCTGCTGCCCGGGGCGGCCGGCCGGACCGGGTCGTGGCCGCTGGCCCTGCTCAACCTCACCATCGTCTACGGCTGCACCCTCGTCGTCGTCGGGACCCTGACCCGCATCGTGGCGCGCGCCCTGGAGGAGGCGCGCCGGGAGCGCGCGCAGGAGGCGGCCCTGGCGCAGCACCGGGCGTTCCACGACCCGCTCACCGGCCTGCCCAACCGCGTCCTCTACCTGGACCGGCTGCAGCTGGCGGTGGCGCACGCGGCGCGCACGGGCACCGACGTGGCGGTCCTGCTGGTCGACCTCGACGACTTCAAGGTCGTCAACGACAGCCTCGGGCACGCCACCGGCGACCGCCTGCTCGTGGCGACCGTGGAGCGGCTGACGTCGTGCCTGCGCGAGGGCGACACCCTCGCCCGCCTGGGCGGGGACGAGTTCGTCGTCGTCGCCGAGGGCCTGCACCACCCGGAGGACGCCCTCGCCGTGGCCTCCCACCTGCAGGAGGGCCTGGCCCGGCCCGTCGACGTCGGCGAGCAGCGCTTCTTCGTCTCCGCGAGCATCGGCGTGACCTGCGTGGCGGGTCGCGCCCTGCCTCCCGACGAGGTGCTGCGGGAGGCGGACGCCGCGATGTACCGCGCCAAGCGGCGCGGCGGCGGGACGGTGGAGACCTACGACGAGTCGCTGCGCGAGGCGGTGCTGCGGCACCTGGAGCTGGAGCGCGCGCTGCGCACCGGGCTGGACGCGGGGGAGGGGCTGGGCGTCGCCTACCAGCCGATCGTCGACCCCGCGACGGGCGCGTGCCGCGGGGTGGAGGCCCTGGCCCGCTGGGCGTCACCCGGGCTGGGCCCGGTCGGGCCCGACGAGTTCATCCCCGTCGCCGAGCGCAGCGCGCTGATCCTGCGGCTGGGGGAGGAGGTGCTGGCCCGCTCCTACGCCGCCGCGAACCGCTGGCGCCAGCTCGTGCCGGACTTCACCGTCGCCGTGAACGTCTCCCCGCGCCAGCTGCAGCAGCCGGACTTCGCGACCCGGCTCGCGGACCTCGCCCGGCGCAGCGGCGCGCCGGTGGCGGCCGTGCACCTGGAGGTCACCGAGGGCCTGGTGCTGCAGGAGGACGAGGCGGTGGAGGACAACCTGAACCGCCTGCGGGCCCTCGGCGTGCGGCTGTCGCTGGACGACTTCGGCACCGGCTGGTCGTCGTTGGCGCGGCTGCGGACGCTGGCCCTGGACCGGTTGAAGGTGGACCGCTCTTTCATCGGGGACGAGGTCGTCCTGCGGGCCTGCGTGGAGCTGGGCCGCGCCCTCGGCATCGACGTCGTGGCCGAGGGCGTGGAGGAGCCGGCGCAGGCGCAGGTGCTGCAGCGGCTGGGGTACCCGCTGGCCCAGGGGTACCTGTTCGGGCGGCCGGTGCCCGAGGAGGAGGTGACCCTGCTCCTGCTCGCCCGGCAGCGGGTGTGAGCCCCCGCCCGGCGGGCAGGGCCCCGCCGCGGCCCCGCGCACCGGGCCGCACGCACCGGGCCGCACGCGCGGGAGCCCCCGCCCGGTCCGGGCGGGGGCTCCGCGGTGGTGGGTCAGGCGGTGAGCTCGGCGGCGACGAGCTCGGCGATCTGCGCGGTGTTCAGCGCGGCGCCCTTGCGGAGGTTGTCGCCGCAGACGAACAGGTCGAGGGTGTTCGGGAAGTCCAGCGCCTGCCGCAGCCGGCCCACGACCGTCGGGTCCCCGCCGACCGTGCCGGCCGGGGTCGGGAACACGCCCGCGGCGAGGTCGTCGCGGACCTCCACGCTCGGCGCGGCCTCCAGCGCGGCGCGCGCCTCCCCGACGGTGATCTCCTCGGCGAACGTGGCGTGCACCGCGAGGGAGTGGGTGGTCTGGACCGGCACCCGCACGCAGGTGGCCGACACCCGCAGCCCGGGGATGCCGAGGATCTTGCGGGACTCGTTGCGGACCTTGAGCTCCTCGCTGGTCCAGCCGCCGTCCTTCAGCGAGCCCGCCACCGGCACCACGTTCAGGGCCAGGGGCGCGGGGAAGGGGGAGTCCGCGCCGAGCTTGGCCGCGACGGCCTCGGCGACGTCCCCGGCGCGCTGCCCGAGGGCGCGGTCGCCCGCGACGACCTCCAGCTCGTCGTAGAGCCGGTCCACGCCGGGCTGCCCCGCACCGGAGGCGGCCTGGTAGGAGGCCACCACGAGCTCGGTGAGCCGCCAGCGCGCGTGCAGGGCGCCGAGGGCGTCCATCATCGTCAGCGTCGTGCAGTTGGGGTTGGAGATGATGCCCTTGGGGCGGTTACGCGCGGCGGCGCCGTTCACCTCGGGCACCACGAGCGGCACGTCGGGGTCCATCCGGAAGGCACCGGAATTGTCCACGGCCACCGCGCCGTGCTCGACGGCGATCGGCGCCCACTCGGCGGACACCTCGTCGGGCACGTCGAACATCGCGACGTCGACGCCGTCGAAGACCTCCGGCGCCAGCGCCCGCACGACGACGTCCTCGCCGCGCACGCGCAGCACCTTGCCCGCCGAGCGGGCCGAGGCCACCAGGCGGATCTCGCCCCAGACGTCCTCGCGCTCGGACAGGATGCCGAGCATCACGGACCCCACGGCGCCGGTCGCGCCGACGACCGCGAGGGTGGGCTTGCGGTTCGCGCTCTCGCTCATCGTCCGGTGCCTCCGTAGACCGTCGCTTCGCTCTCGCCGTCCAGCTGGAAGGCGGTGTGGACGGCGCGCACGGCGTCGTCCAGCTCCTCCGCCCGGGTCACGACGGAGATCCGGATCTCCGACGTGCTGATCATCTCCATGTTGATCCTGCGCTCGCCCAGCGCCTTGAAGAACGTCGCCGACACCCCGGGGTGCGAGCGCATCCCGACGCCGACGAGCGAGAGCTTGCCGATCTGGTCGTCGTACTCCAGGCGCTCGAAGCCGATGGCGGCCTTCACGCGCTCCAGGGCCGCGACGGCGGTCTCGCCCTCCGCCTTGGGCAGCGTGAAGGAGACGTCCGTGCGCGCCGTCGCCGCCGCCGACACGTTCTGCACGATCATGTCGATGTTGACCTCGGCCGCCGCGACCGCCTCGAAGATCTGCGCGGCGGTGCCGGGGGTGTCGGGCACGCCGACCACGGTGATCTTGGCTTCGCTGCGGTCGTGCGCGACGCCGGAGATGATCGGCTGCTCCACGGTGGCCTCCTGGCTGGACTGCGGGGTCGAGATCGCGGGGACGGGCCCGTCGGTGACCCACGTGCCCTCGTGCTGGCTGAACGACGAGCGCACGTGGATCGGCAGGTCGTAGTTGCGGGCGTACTCGACGCAGCGGAGCATGAGGATCTTCGCGCCGTTGGCCGCCATCTCCAGCATCTCCTCGCTGGAGATGCGGTCGATCTTGCGGGCGGTCGGCACGATCCGCGGGTCGGCGGTGTAGACGCCGTCGACGTCGGTGTAGATCTCGCAGACGTCGGCCTTCAGCGCCGCGGCGAGCGCGACGGCGGTGGTGTCGGAACCGCCGCGGCCCAGCGTGGTGATGTCCTTGGTGTCCTGGCTCACGCCCTGGAAGCCCGCCACGATGGCGATGGCGCCGGAGTCCAGCGCCGTGCGGATGCGGCCGGGCGCGACGTCGATGATCCGCGCCCTGCCGTGCGCGGAGTCGGTGATGACGCCGGCCTGGCTGCCCGTGAAGGAGCGCGCCTCCAGGCCGAGGTTGTGGATCGCCATGGCCAGGACCGCCATCGAGATCCGCTCCCCGGAGGTGAGCAGCATGTCCAGCTCGCGCGCCGGGGGCAGCGGCGTGACCTTCTTGGCGAGGTCGATGAGGTCGTCGGTGGTGTCGCCCATCGCGGAGACCACGACGACGACGTCGTGACCGGCGCGTCTGGTGGCGGCGATGCGCCGGGCGACGCGCTTGACGCCCTCGGCGTCCGCGACCGAGGAACCGCCGTACTTCTGCACCACGAGAGCCACGAGGACCCATGGTACCGAGCCCGGGAGCCGGTTCCGACCACTTTTCGGACGGGAGCCCCGTGATGGCCTTGCGACAGGAAGTTTTCCGGTCGATCGCCCGGTCCGGGCCTGTCGTGTCGTGCTCCTGCCGGTCCGGCACGCCGGCGGGCGCCGGGCCGGCAGCGGGTCAGCGCGCGTGCAGCGCGTCGAACTCCGCCCCCGCGACCACCTCGGGGTCCACGTCGAGGCGCAGGTGCCCCAGCAGCGACTGCAGGGTCCGCAGGGTGGCCGTGGCGCGCGGGCCCCAGGAGGACAGGTAGGAGAACTGCCACCACCACAGCGCCTCCTCGACCCGGCCGGCCTCGTGGTGGCGCAGGCCGTGCACGAGGTCGGCCGCCACGCTGGCCAGGTCGTCGGAGAGGGTGCCGGGCACGAGGCGGGCGTCGGTCAGGGGGTCGGCGACGTCGGCGAACTCGTCGATGCCGTGCAGCACGTTGGCCAGGCCGGCGCGCACCGGGTCGACGTCCGGGTCGGGACCCGCGTCGGGCTCGAAGCGCTCGACGAGCACGACGTCGCCCATGGCGCCGAGCCGCGCGCCCGCCAGGAGCACCTGGCTGACGGCCAGCAGCAGCACGGAGATGGCGGTGTCGTTCATGCGGCCGGTGGCGACCTCGGTGACCGCGTCGAGGTAGGCCTGCGCCTCCAGGGCGGTCGTGCCGGCGACGGCCAGCAGCTCCAGGTCCAGGTCCTGCTCAGGCATCGAGTGATCTCCTGCCGACGAATGCACGACCGAGGGTAACCTCATCGGCGTACTCGAGGTCGCCGCCCACCGGCAGGCCCGACGCCAGCCTGGTGACCCGCAGGCCCAGCGGGTGCAGCAGCCGCGCGAGGTACGTGGCGGTCGCCTCGCCCTCCAGGTTCGGGTCGGTCGCGATGATGATCTCGGTCACCTCCCCGTCCGACAGCCGGCCCAGCAGCTCCTTCACCCGCAGGTCGTCCGGACCCACCCCCTCCATGGGGCTGATCGCACCGCCGAGGACGTGGTAACGACCCCGGAACTCCCGGGTGCGCTCGATGGCCACCACGTCCTTGGACTCCTCCACGACGCAGATGACCGTGGTGTCGCGCCGGGGGTCGCGGCAGACCCGGCAGCGCTCCTCCTCGGCGACGTTGCCGCAGACCTCGCAGAAGCGCACCCGGGCCTTGACCTCGGTGAGCACCTGAGCCAGGCGCCGCACGTCGGCCGGATCGGCCTGCAGCACGTGGAACGCGATGCGCTGCGCGCTCTTGGGGCCCACGCCCGGGAGGCGGCCCAGCTCGTCGATCAGGTCCTGGACCACTCCCTCGTACACACCACGTGAGCTTAGGTGCTGGTGCCGACAGCGCCGCGTGCCGGCGGCGCCGCCCCCACCGGACGGTGGTGGGGGCTCAGCCGTCGGTGGTGCCCGGGCCACCCGTGGGGCTCAGCCGTCGGTGGAGATGACGCGCCCGCCGAGCAGCTGCTCGACGACCGCGGGCCCCATGAGCGGGGACCCGTCGACGTCGACGTCGGCGTCGTCGCGGCTGGGTTCGTCGTCCTCGGGGGAGGCCGCGACCCCGGTGCCGGCCGGGGCCGGGGGTGCGGCGGGCGGCGCCGGGG
>NZ_BAABIL010000445.1:0-6538 GCF_039542765.1 Kineococcus glutinatus | reverse complement strand
TCGGCGTCACCGGCACCAACGGCAAGACGACCACCGCGCACCTGCTGCAGCCGCTGCTGGCGGCCGGTGGCCGGCGCACCGGCCTGATCGGCACCGTGGAGATCCGCGTCGGCGACGAGCGGGTGCCGAGCGCGCGCACCACGCCGGAGGCCCCGGACCTGCACGCCCTGTTCGCCCGGATGCGCGACGCCGGCGTGGGCGCCTGCGCGATGGAGGTCTCCAGCCACGCCCTGCGCCTGCACCGGGTGGACGGCCTGGTGCTCGACGTCGCCGTCTTCACCAACCTCAGCCAGGACCACCTGGACTTCCACCGCGACATGGAGGACTACTTCGCCGCCAAGGCGGAGCTGTTCACCCCCCGCCGCTCCCGCCGCGCCGTGGTGGCGGTGGACGACGCGTGGGGGCGGCGCCTGGCACGCACCGCCACCGTCCCGGTCACCACCGTGGCCACGGCGGGGGCCGGCGGCGAGGACGCCGACTGGCGCGTGGTCGACGTGGTGCCGGGCCGCCGGGGCAGCACCTTCACCGCCGTCTCCCGCGACGGCCGCCGCCTCGCGCTCGGCTGCCCGCTGCCCGGCGCGTTCAACGTCGCCAACGCCGCGCTGGCCGCGATCGCCGCGCTGGAGGCCGGGGTGGACCCCGCGGACGTCGAGCGCGGCTCGGCGGCCGCCGGCGGCGTTCCCGGGCGGATGCAGCCGGTCACCACGGGCACACCGGACGAGCCGGTGGTGGTCGTGGACTACGCCCACACCCCCGACGCCCTCGAGCGCGCCCTGGGCACGCTGCGCGCCGGCACCCCGCACCGCCTCGTCGTCGTCCTCGGCGCCGGCGGGGACCGCGACCCCGGCAAGCGGCCCGCCATGGGCGCGGCCGCCGCCCGGCTGGCCGACGTCGTCGTCGTCACCGACGACAACCCCCGCTCCGAGGACCCCGCGCTCGTGCGCGCGGCCGTGCTCTCCGGGGCCCGCGCCGCCGCCGGTGCGGGCACGCGGGTCCTCGAGGTGCCCGACCGCCGCGAGGCCGTCGCCGCCGGCCTGGCCGCCTGCGCCGGGGAGGGCGACACGCTGCTGCTGGCGGGCAAGGGCCACGAGCGCGGGCAGGAGGTCGCCGGTCGCGTCCTGCCCTTCGACGACGCCGGGGTGGCCGCCGAGCTGCTGCGCGCCCGCGCCGCCCGCCCGGCGGCCACCGCCGGCACCAGCACCACCGAGCGCCCCGGTCCCGGGGTGCTCCCGATCCGCCGAGGAGGCACGCAGTGATCCCGCTGTCCAGCCGGGACGTCGAGCAGCTGGTGGGGGGACGTCTGACCGCCGCCCCCGCCGGCGTGGACGGACCCGTGGTGACGGGGCCCGTGGTGGTCGACTCGCGGCTGGCCGTGCCCGGTGCGCTCTTCGTCGCCCTGCCCGGGGCGCGCACCGACGGCGCCGAGCACGCCGGGGCCGCCGTCGCGGCCGGGGCGCGCCTCGTCCTCACCCAGCGCCCCGTCGACGTCCCCGCCGGGGCCGCGGCGGTCGTCGAGGTCGACGACGCGGTGGCGGCCCTCGGCCGGCTGGCCCGCGGGGTGCTCGATCGCCTGGTCACGGCGGGTCGGCCCGTCGTCGTCGGCGTCACCGGGTCGGCGGGCAAGACGACGACCAAGGACCTGCTGCGCGCCGTCCTGGCCACCGCCGGGCCCGTCGTCGCGCCGCGCGGCTCCTACAACAACGAGATCGGCGCCCCGCTCACGGTGCTACAGGCGGACGCCGGGACCGAGCACCTCGTCGTGGAGATGGGCGCCCGCGGCCAGGGCCACATCGCCGCGCTGTGCGCGATCGCCCCGCCCCGCATCGGGGTGGTCCTCAACGTCGGGGCGGCCCACGCCGGGGAGTTCGGCTCCCCGGAGGCCACCGCCCGCGCCAAGGGCGAGCTCGTCGAGGCGCTGCCCGCCGACGGCGCCGCGGTGCTCAACGCCGACGACGCCCGCGTGCTGGCGATGGCCGGGCGCACCCGCGCGCGGGTCCTCACGCACGGGCGCGGGGTGGACGTGGACGTGCGCGCCGTCGACGTGGAGCTCGACGCCGCCGCCCGGGCCCGCTTCCGCCTGGTCAGCCGCCTGCCCGGTGCGGTCGGCGAGGCCGGGGTCGCGCTGCGCCTGCACGGCGAGCACCAGGTCGCCAACGCCCTCGCCGCGGCCACCGCGGCCCTGGCCGCCGGGGTGCCGCTGCCGGGCGTCGCCGCGGCGCTGTCGGGCGCCGAGGCGGTCAGCCCGGGCCGGATGCAGGTCGTCGAGCGCCCCGACGGGGTGACCGTGGTCAACGACGCCTACAACGCCAACCCCGACTCCGTGCGCGCCGCGCTCAAGGCGCTGGTCGCGATGGCCGGCGGCCGGCGCACCTGGGCGGTGCTGGGGGAGATGCTCGAGCTGGGGCCGACCTCCCGCGACGAGCACGATGCCGTCGGCCGGCTCGCGGTGCGCCTGGACGTCTCGCGGCTGCTCGCCGTGGGCGCGGGGGCCCGGCCCGTCTACACCGGTGCGGTCATGGAGGGGTCCTGGGGCGAGGAGGCCGCCTTCGCCGCGGACGTCGACTCCGCCGCGGCGCTGCTCGCGGAGCAGCTGCGACCCGGCGACGTCGTGCTGGTGAAGTCCTCCAACGGCGCGGGCCTGGCCCGGCTGGCCGAGGGGCTGGTGGCGGCGCAGTGAGGACCGTCCTCATCGCCGCGGCGGTGTCCCTGGTCCTGGCGCTCTTCGGCACCCCCCTCTACATCCGCTGGCTGGTGCACCGCGGCTACGGGCAGTTCATCCGCGACGACGGCCCCACGAGCCACCACACCAAGCGCGGCACGCCCACGATGGGCGGGGCCGTCATCATCCTGGCCACCCTCGGTGCCTACGCCGTCGCGCACCTGGCGACCCAGCGGCCCCCCACGGCGTCGGGGCTGCTCGTGCTGTTCCTCATGACGGGTCTGGGGATCGTCGGCTTCCTCGACGACTTCATCAAGATCTCCAAGCAGCGCAGCCTCGGCCTGCGCGCCGGCGCCAAGGTCGCCGGGCAGGTCGTCGTCGGTGTCGCCTTCGCCGTGCTGGCGCTGCGCTTCCCCTCGGGGACGAGCCGCACGCCCGCCTCGACGCACATCTCGTTCCTGCGCGACGTCTCCGCGCTGGACCTGGCGTTCGCCGGGTCCGTGGCCGGCACCGTGCTGTTCGTGCTGTGGGCGCTGCTCATGATCGCCGGGACCAGCAACGGGGTGAACCTCACCGACGGCCTCGACGGGCTGGCCACCGGCGCCTGCACGATGGTGTTCGCGGCCTACGTGCTGATCGGGACGTTCCAGTCCAACCAGAACTGCCTCAGCCCCGGTCTGCCCGCGCGCTGCTACGAGGTCCGCGACCCCCGCGACCTGGCCGTCGTGGCCGCCGCCCTGCTGGGGGCGTGCTTCGGCTTCCTGTGGTGGAACGCCTCCCCGGCGAAGATCTTCATGGGCGACACCGGCTCCCTCGCGCTCGGCGGCGCGCTGGCCGCGCTGGCCATCCTCAGCCGCACCCAGCTGCTGCTCGTCCTCCTCGGCGGGTTGTTCGTCCTCATCACCCTGTCCGTGGTCATCCAGGTGACCTCCTTCAAGCTCACCCGCAAACGGGTCTTCCGGATGGCCCCGCTGCAGCACCACTTCGAGCTCGCCGGCTGGGGCGAGGTCACGATCGTCATCCGGTTCTGGATCATCGCCGGCCTCTTCGTCTCCCTGGGGCTGGGCGTCTTCTACGCGGAGTGGGTGGTGGGCTCGTGAGCGGCTGGACCTCGGGGCCGCTGGGCGCGCCCCGCGCCGCCGACACCGACCGGGTCCGGGCGCTGCGCTCGGCGTCCTCGCCGTGGGCGGGGCTGCGGGTGCTGGTCACCGGGATCGCCGTCTCCGGCTTCGCGGCGGCCGACGCGCTGCTGGAGGCCGGTGCCGAGGTCGTCGTCGTCGACGCCCGCACCGGCGAGGGCGAGCGGGACCGCGGCCGGCTGCTGGAGGTGCTCGGCGCCCGGGTCCTGCTCGGCCCCGAGCACGTGGCGGACGCCCCGGGCGGCTGGTCGGGTGTCGACCTCGTCGTGACGTCCCCGGGCTGGCACCCCGACGCGCCGCTGCTCGTCGCCGCGGCGCTGGCCGGGGTGCCGGTGTGGGGCGACGTGGAGCTGGCGTGGCGGATGCGCCCGGCCACCGGCGCGGCGCGCTGGCTGACCCTGACGGGCACCAACGGCAAGACCACGACGGTGGAGATGACCGCCTCGATCCTGCGCGCCGGCGGGCTGCGCGCCGCGGTCGCCGGCAACGTCGGCACGCCGCTGCTGGAGGCGATGCGCCACCCGGACGCCTACGAGGTGCTGGCCGTGGAGCTGTCCAGCTTCCAGCTGCACTGGCTGTCCACCGACACCGAGGCCTCGCTGCGCCCGCTGGCCAGCGCCTGCCTCAACGTGGCCCCCGACCACCTCGACTGGCACGGCTCCCTGGACGCCTACGCCGGCGCCAAGGGCCGGGTGTACGAGGGCTCGGGCGTCGCGTGCGTGTACTCCCTGGCGGACGCGCGCACCGAGCGGCTGGTGCGCGAGGCCGACGTGCAGGAGGGCTGCCGCGCCGTCGGCACGACCCGCGGGGTGCCGCCGGTGGGTGCGCTGGGCGTCGTGGAGGACGTGCTGGCCGACCGGGCGTTCGTCGCCGAGCGGCGCACCTCCGCGGCGGAGCTGGCGACGCTGGCGGACCTGTCCCGCGACGGCGGCCCCGTGGCGCCGCACACGGTGGACAACGCGCTCGTCGCCGCGGCGCTGGCCGACGAGGGCGGGGTGGCGGCGGTGGCCCTGCGCGACGGCCTGCGCGGTTTCACCCCGGCGCCGCACCGCGTCGCGGTCGTCGAGCAGCCCGGTGGCGTGCGCTGGGTGGACGACTCCAAGGCCACGAACGCGCACGCGGCGGCCGCGTCGCTGGCCGCGTTCGACCCGGTGGTGTGGGTCGCGGGCGGCCTGGCGAAGGGGGCGCGCTTCGACGACCTCGTCGCCGCGCACGCGCGGCGGCTGCGCGCCGCGGTGCTCATCGGCCGCGACCGGGACGAGCTGGCGGCGGCGCTGGCCCGACACGCCCCGGATGTGCCGGTCGTGCTGGTCGACCCGCCCCAGACTGGGCCGGTGGACGCCCTGCCCGATGCGCTGATGGACGCGGTCGTGGCGCACGCCGCGGCGCTGGCCCGCCCCGGTGACACGGTGCTGCTCGCCCCGGCCTGCGCCTCGATGGACCAGTTCACCTCCTACGCCCACCGCGGTGACGCGTTCGCCGCGGCCGTGCGCCGCCGGGACGCGCGGTGACGCTCACCGGGGAGGCGGGCCTGCGCGTCGGGCCCGGCGCCGAGCGCGGCGACCACGACTCAGGCGGTGGGCGGGGCCGGGGGCGGTGGCTGCCCGGCGTGCTGCACGAGGCGCTGGAGTGGGGCCGCGGCTACGCCGTGCGCCTGGAGAACCCGCTGGCCACGTACCACCTGCTGCTGGGCACGACGGCGCTGCTCGTCGTCATCGGCCTGGTGATGGTGCTGTCCAGCTCCAGCGTGGAGTCGCTGGCCGACGGGCGCTCGATGTTCGCCGGGTTCCAGAACCAGGCGGCCTTCGCGGTGATCGGTGCGGTGGCGCTGGTGGTGGCGAGCCGGATCTCCCCGGCGCGCTGGAGGTCGCTGGCGCTGCCGCTGCTGGTGGCCGCGGTCTGCCTGCAGCTGACGGTGTTCGTCCCCGGCCTGGGCAAGGTCGTCAACGGCAACCGCAACTGGATCGAGATCGGCCCCTTCAGCGGGCAGCCGTCGGAGGCCGCCAAGCTGGCGCTCGTCCTCAGCTGCTCGCTCGTCCTCGTGCGCAAGCAGCACCAGCTGCACGACGTCAAGCACCTGCTCGCGGCGCTGGCGCCGAGCTGCGTCGCCACCATCGGCCTGGTGCTGCTGGGCCATGACCTCGGCACCGCGCTGATCATGATGATGATCGTCGTGGGCATGCTGTGGGCGGCGGGCGTGCCGCTGCGGTTCTTCGCCGTGGCGGGCGCCGCCGGTGCGGCTCTGGCGGCCGTCGCGGTCCTCACCAGCGCCAACCGCATCAACCGCGTCCAGATGTGGCTCAGCGGTGGTTCCGGCGACGCCCAGGGCCTGGACTGGCAGCCCGTGCACGGCAAGTACGCGCTGGCCTCCGGCGGCTGGTGGGGGGTCGGCCTGGGGGCGAGCCGCGAGAAGTGGCAGTGGCTGCCCGAGGCGGACAACGACTTCATCTTCGCGATCATCGGGGAGGAGCTCGGCCTGCCCGGCACCCTCGTCGTGCTGCTGCTGTTCGCCGTGCTCGGCCTGAGCTGCGTGCGGCTGGTGCGCCGCTCCGACGACATGTTCGTCAAGATCGTCACGGCCGGCCTGGTGACGTGGGTGCTGGGCCAGGCGATGGTCAACATCGGCGTGGTCCTCGGCCTGCTGCCCGTCATCGGCGTGCCGCTGCCGTTCATCTCCCGCGGTGGCTCCGCGCTCGTCATGACGCTCGCGGCCGTCGGGGTGCTGCTGTCCTTCGCCCGC
>NZ_BAABIL010000444.1:0-12481 GCF_039542765.1 Kineococcus glutinatus | reverse complement strand
CCCGCGTGCAGCTGCAGCGCCGGCTGCTGCCCGGTGCCTGGCGCGCCGGCGTGGGCCGCCCCGGTCCCGGCGCCGCCGCGCTCGTCTCCTCCTACGAGGAGGCGCGCTCGGCCTGCGACCTCGCCGAGCGCCTGGACCTGCCCGGTCGGCTCGCCGACGCCGCCGACCTGCTGCTGCACCAGCTGCTGCTGCGCGACCGCGCGGCCCTGACCGACCTGGTGGACTCCCTGCTCGGGCCGCTGCGCACCGCCCGCGGCGGCCCCGGCCCGCTGCTGGACACCCTCGACGCCTACTTCGAGGCCACCGGCAACGCCACCGCCGCCGCCCGCCGGCTGCACCTGTCGGTGCGGGCGGTCACCTACCGCCTGGACCGGGTGCACCGCCTCACCGGCCACGACCCCGACGACGGCGCCGACCGTCTCGCCCTGCACGCGGCCGTCCTCGGCGCCCGCGTCCTGGGCTGGCCGGCCCCCACCACCTGAGCGGCGGGCCGGCCGGCAGCGCCCGGTCATCCCTTCCTTGCCGGGAACCGGCAGGCACGACCGCGCGAAGGCGTCCGGAACCGCCCCCCGCATGCCCGGTCCCGGCGGCCGATGCTGGTTGCAGGAGCCGCGGCACCGGGCCGCGGCGCACATCGGGAGGTCCCGACGTGGCAGTGCCCCTGTGGGCCTGGGCGGCCCTGGCCGCCATCATCGTGATCATGCTCGCCGTCGACCTGTTCGCCCACCGCGGCGCCCACGTCATCGGCTTCCGCGAGGCCGCCGTCTGGAGCGGGGTCTGGGTCGGTCTGGCCCTCGTCTTCGGCGTCGTCGTCTTCGCCACCCTCGGCACCCAGGCCGGCGTCGACTACACCACCGCGTGGTTGCTGGAGAAGAGCCTCTCCGTCGACAACCTGTTCGTCTTCGCGCTGATCTTCGGGTACTTCAAGGTGCCCCGGGAGTACCAGCACCGCGTGCTGTTCTTCGGCGTCCTCGGCGCCCTGGTCTTCCGCGGCATCTTCCTCGGCGTCGGCGTCACCGTCGTGCAGAAGTTCACCGCCGTCCTCTTCCTCTTCGGCGCGATCCTGCTGTGGTCGGCGTGGAAGATGCTCAAGGACGACTCCGACGACGTCGACCCGCAGCGCAACATCGGCGTCCGGCTGCTCAAGCGCCTCGTCCCGCTCAAGGACGAGTACCACGGCACGAAGTTCTTCGTCGTGGAGGCCGGCAAGCGCTACGGCACCCCGCTGCTGGCCGTCGTGGCCGCCATCGAGGCCGCCGACCTCATCTTCGCCGTCGACAGCGTCCCCGCCGTCCTCGCCGTCACCGACGACCCCTTCATCGTCTACTCCTCCAACGCCTTCGCCATCCTCGGCCTGCGGGCGCTGTTCTTCCTGCTGTCGGGCATGCTGGAGCGCTTCCACCTGCTCAGCAAGGCGCTGGCGTTCATCCTCGGCTTCATCGGCGTCAAGCTGTTCCTGCAGGCCGGTCACGAGCTGATCGACCCCGCCATCCCGCACGTGCCCTCCTGGGTGAGCCTGACGGTCATCGTCACCGCCCTCACCGCCGCGATCGTCCTCAGCCTCCGCCGGCCCCTGCCGGCCTCCCACGAGACCTCGGGCGAGACCTCGGGCGGGGACATCGGCGGGGACGGCGGCGAGGACGCCCGCGTGGCGGCAGCCCCGACCGGCGGGCAGCTGCCCGGCCAGACCCGCCACGCCGACGGGCACGCCCGCCACGCCGACACCCAGGGCAGCCCACCGCCGCGCGGCTGACCCCCGCGGCCGACACCCGCGGCTGACACCAACGGCACCCGGCCGGCCGGGAAGGGGGCGCACACCCACCGTGCGCGCCCCCACCCGGTCGGCCCCGCACGCGGCTGCTCCGATCGGGCGGACCCACCGCGACGGTCCCGCGAGCGCCCCGCCACCAGCGATCCCCGCACGTACCGTCACAGGCAGACAGCGACAGGCGCACAGCACCGGGTGCCCCCGGTGCCAGGGGGTGGACGAGCCCTGCGCCCGCACGCCAGCGACCGGCCGGGGGGGAACCAGGCCGCGGGAGGGAACCGACGACCATGGTGTCCAAGCAGGAACCGGCGGTGCACCGCATCGACCCGGAACAGCTCACCGAGGACCAGCTCGCCGAGTGGGAGGACCTCCTCACCCGCCAGCCCGACCCCGCCAACCCCTTCTGCGCCCCCGAGTGGGTCACCGCCTGGTACCGCGCCCACGTGCCCGACCCGGCCGACCGCCACCTCCTCCTCGTCCGCGACGCCGCCGGCACCCTCACCGGCATCGCCCCGATGCACCTCAGCCGCAGCGGCCACCCCCGCCTCGGCGTGCGACGCCTGCTGCTGGTCGGCGCCGGCCGGCGCACCCCCCTGGAACTGCCCCAGGTCCTCACCGCGGCCGGCGCCGCCCGCCAGGTCCACACCGACCTCGCAGCCCACCTCCTCGACCTCGCCGAGCGCACCGGCGCCGACTGGAGCGAACTGGCCCTGGACCGTGAGCAGGCGTGGTTCGAACCCGCCTGGGTGCAGGCCAGCACCGCCCCCGCCCCCTTCTACGAGCACCGCGCCGTCCGCGCCTGCGTCGTCCTGCCCCTGGACGGCACCTGGGACCAGCTGCGCAGCGGCCTCAAGCGCAACCTCAAGGAGAGCCTGCGCCGCGGCCGCAACCGCCTCACCAAGTCCGGCGTGCGCTGGGAGATCCGCACCCTCACCGGCGCCGACCTCGACGACGCCGCCGTCGAGCGCTTCTTCCACCTGCACACCCAGCGCTCCGGCTTCACCGGCACCAGCTCCACCCACCCCGACGCCTACGCCGACCCCACCGCCCGCGCCCTCCTCGCCGACCTGCTGCCCCGCCTGGCCGCGCGCGGGCGCGCCAGCCTCGTCGAGCTCGTCGTCGACGGCCGCGTCGGCGCCACCCAGCTGGCCCTGCACGCCCCGGGGTGCTCCTACGTGCACTCCTCCGGCATGGACCCCGACTACTGGGACTACTCCCCGGTCACCCTGCTGCACGCCGAGGTCGTCCGCGCCGCCGTCGAGCGCGGCGACCGCGTCGTCAACTTCTCACCCGGCCCCAACGTCTCCAAGCTGCGCTGGAGCGAACGCCTCACCGTGCACGACGACTTCGCCTTCGCCACCGCCGGCCGCGCCGCCGGCCTGCGCTACGCCGCCTTCGACTCCGTCGCCCGCCTCAACCGCTTCCGGCGCGGCGTGGCCACCGCCCGCGCCAACAGCCCCGTGCCCGTACCGACCGCCACCACCACCCCCCGCCTGCTGCAGCGCGCCCTCACCGCCCTGCACCTCAGCTGACCCCACCCCGGCCGGCTGCGGGCGGTCAGCGCACCGCCCGCAGCACCACGAACTTCGGGTGCCCGGCCACCACCTCGCACGCACCGAACACCCGCCGCAGCAGCACGTGGTACGCCAGGTGCCGGTTGCCCACCAGCCACAGCTCACCACCCGGCCGCAGCACCCGGCGCGCATCGCGCACCATCCGCGCCGCCGTCGAGTCCGTCAACGACCCGTGCACGTGGAACGGCGGGTTGCACAGCACCACGTCCACCGACCCCTCCGCCACCTGCGCCGCGCCCCCGTCACCGGGATCGGCCACCGCCGAGTCCCCGGCCGCGAAACGCACCGCCACCCCCGCCGGGGCCGACACCGCGAACGTCGCCACCGCCGAGGCCAGCGCCAGGTCCGAGTCGTCCACCAGCGTCAGCACCGCCCCCGGCTGCGCGCGCGCCACCGCCAGCCCCAGCACCCCGTTGCCGCACCCCACGTCCAGCACCCGCTCACCCACCGCGAACGGGCGCCGCGCCGCCAGCACCTCCAGGAAGAACCGCGTCCCCACGTCCAGCCCACCGGCGGAGAACACCCCCGCGTGCTGCACCACCCGCGCACCCGCCAGCACCCCCGGCGCGTCCTGCAGCACCAGCTCCACCGGCCACGGCGCCGGCGGGCGCACCAGCGCCGGATCCGGCTGCGCCAGCACCAGCCGCGCCTTGCGCCGCGCCAGGCTCGTGCGGGTGGGCCCCACCAGCTCCTCGAACACGCGCAGCGTCGCCGAACGCACCTCCGGCACCATCCCCGCCGCCACCACCCGCGCACCCGCCACCAGCGCCGGCGCGAAGCGGTGCAACCGCTCCTGCAGCAGCCCCAGCGTCCGCGGCAGCCGCAGCAGCAGCACGTCCACCGGCCCCTCCGGGCCCGCCGTACCCGGCAGCAGCCGCACACCCGACCCCGCCAGCCCGTTGCGCGCCAGGTTCGCCCGCACCGCCGCCCGCGACACCACCGAGTCGCACACCGCCACCGGCGCCGCACCCGCCGCCGCCAGCCCCGTCACCACCGCACCCCAGCGGTCGTCGGTCACCACCACCCGCCCCGACCCCACGTCCACACCGGCCGGCACCCCGGTCGCCTCCGCCACCCCCGGCGCCTGCAGCACGTGGTCCAGCAGCAGCGCGTCCGCGGCGTCCCACGCCCGCAACGGCTCCCGCCGCGCCCGCGGGTACCGCCGCAGCTCCAGCGCCCCCACCGGCAGCTCGAGCCGGACGTCCTCCTCCGCAGCGACCACCGCGACAACCTAGGCCCTGGCGCCGCACCGCCCCCACACCGGCGCCGCGACCCCACCCGACCCCTCACCGCACCCGCTGCGCCACCGCGAACGTCCGCCGGTACGGCAGCACCGTGCCGAAGTCCCGCCGCGGGTACGCCTCCCGCAGCAGCTCCCCGTACTGCGCCCGGAACTCCTCCGCCTCCGCAGCCCCCAGCGCCTGCAGCACCGGCCGCAACCCCGTGCCCTCCATCCACCGCAGCACCGCGTCCTCACCGGCCAGCACGTGCAGGTACTCCGTCTGCCACACGTCCACCCGGCACCCGGCCCCCGCCAGCACCTCCAGGTACCGCTGCGGCGGCTCCGACCCCGGCTCGACCAGCTCCGGCACCCGCCCCACCCACCCCGGCCGCGCCCGCAGCTCGCGCACCAGCGCGTGCGTCGCCGCCCCGAAGTTCGCCGGCACCTGCACCGCCAGCCACCCCCCGACCGCCACCTGCGCCACCAGGGACGGCAGCAGCGCCACGTGCCCGGGGATCCACTGCAGCACCGCGTTGGACACCAGCACGTCCACCGGCTCCGGCGCCCGCCACGCCCGCGCGTCGACCACCTCGAAACGCACCCGCGGCACCACCACCTCCGCGCGGGCGCGCGCGACCATCTCCGCGGAGGAGTCGAACCCCAGCACCTCCGCCCCCGGCCACCGCCGCGCCAGGTCCGCGGTGAGGTGACCCGGCCCGCACCCCAGGTCCACCACCCGCCGCGGGTCTAGCGCCTCCACCCGCGCCAGCAGGTCGAACCACGGCCGCGCGCGCTCGGCCTCGAAGCGCAGGTACGCCTGCGGGTCCCAGACGGGGTTGGTCACGCCGGCTCCCTCCTCAGCCCGCCACCACGAGCAGCGACCCCACCGCCGGGTCCGCGGCGCCCGGCACCGGCACCCCTACCCGCCGGCGATGTTGGTCAGGTACTGGTGCCGGATCGTCAGCACGGACAGCGTGCCGAACAGCAGCACCGACCACACCAGGACCGCCACCCGGTACCCCCTGGGCCGGATCTCGCGCGGCAGCGCCCGCCGGTTCAGCACGGCGAGCAGACCGGAGTAGATGAACATCATGAACCCGCCGACGCAGGCGGAGATCACGATGAGCGCCAGCGGCTGCGCGAACCCGACCAGCAGGATGGCCGAGCCGAGCACGACCAGGCCCCAGACCAGCGCCGCGTACACCGTCGACTCCGAGGCGCCCTTGAGGTAGTTCACCCGAAGGACGTCCGCGGCCAGGCGGCTGGTGTAGTCCACGATGCCCAGCGCCGCGGCGAACAGCGAGATGGCGCCGATGACCCAGAAGAACGTCCCGAACCAGTTCCCGACGGACTGCTTCAGCGCCTCCCCCTCCGCCTGCAGGAAGGAGATGCCGTTCTCCAGCCCCGGCCGCCCGAACACCGTCGCGTAGGCCAGCATCGACGTGAAGAAGATCGTCACGAACGAGATGAGCACGAAGGTCACGAGCTGCTCGACGTTCGCCGTGCGCCACCAGCCGCGCCAGCGCGACAGGTTCTCCGCCGTCGGCTCGAACACGTACCCCGTCGAGGGCGCGGCCTCCGGCTGCCCCGTGAGGGGGCTGACGATCCGCGGCACGTAGGCACCCATCCCGAAGCCCTTGTCGCGGATCCAGTTGCTCTGGCAGAGGTTCTGCCCACCCCCGGCACCGGCGAAGGCCAGCGCGGACAGCAGCACGGGGAACGCCAGCGCCTCGGTGGGCACGGTCGCCTGCGTCACCACCTGCGGCACGTCACCCCACGCGGAGGAGGTGATGGCGAACGTCGCGCCCACCGCCACCAGCAGCAGCACCGCCGCCACCTTCACCATCTCGATCTTCTCCAGCGCCACGTACACCACCGGCGCCAGCGTGAGGACCGCACCGATCGCCACGAGCATCCCGATCGCGATCGGCGTCACGGACCCGCCCACCAGGTACGTCACGATCGTCGCCGAGCTCGTCACCCAGCCCGGCCACAGGTTCGCCAGGTAGGCCATCGCCGCGAACACCAGCCCCCAGTGCTTCCACAGGCGGCTGAAGCCCGTCAGCACCGTCTCACCCGTGGCGAGCGTGTAGCGCTCGATCTCCATGTTGATGAAGAACTGCGTCACCAGGCCCACCAGGGCCGCCCACACGAACACCAGCCCCACCTGGGAGGCGATGTAGGGGTAGATGATGAACTCGCCGCTCGCCAGGCCGACACCGGCCGCGACGATCCCGGGGCCGATGATGGGCCCCAGCCGCGTCGGCGCCGGTGGCAGGTCCCGCAGCTGCGGCGGTGGCAGGTGCCTGGCGGGGAAGCGCTGCGCGACGGAGGTGCTGGCGTGCTCGGCCTGGGACATGCTCGTCCTCCTCGACGGTGGTCCACCCGGCGGCGTGCGGCTCGCCCCGCACGCTACTCCCGGGCACGGCCGTGATCGAGCCGTCCCACGCCGGGAACCCGACCCCGTCGCAGGTGCCGGGTTCCCGGCGCGGGACGCGTCCTCAGCGCAGCGCGGGCGCCACCTCGGCCGCGAACAGCTCGATGCCGGAGGTGTCGTACGCGGCCTCGGCGAAGTACGTGATGGCGTACGTCATGCCCAGGCCCTCCACGTGCCGCAACGTCTCGACGACCTGCTCCGGCGTGCCCACCGCCGGGCCCGAGCGCAGCTGCTGCACCGTCTCGGCCAGCTTCGCCTCGGGCAGGTGCGGGCGCAGCCGCTCCTCGATGCCGCGCAGGCGCTCCTCGACCTCCGCCTCGTCGCGGCCGAGGACGACGTTGTAGTTGGCCGAGCGCACGATCGCGCCGAAGTCGGTGCCGAGGTCGCGGCAGTGCCCGGCCAGCACCTCGCTCTTGTGCGCGAACACCTCCGGCGTGCCGTCGAAGTTCGTGTACGCCGCGTACTTCGCCGCCGTGCGCAGCGTCTTCCTCTCCCCGCCGCCCGCGATCCAGAACGGGATGCCGCCCTCCTGCAGCGGCAGCGGCCGCACGATCGCGCCGTCGACCTGGTAGTGCCGCCCCTGCAGCGTGGCGCTGCCCGTCGTCCAGGCCTGCCGCATGATCTCCACCCCCTCCTCCAGCGCCGCCAGACGCTCACCGGCGGAGGGGAACCCGTAGCCGTAGGCCCGCCACTCGTGCTCGTACCAGCCGGCGCCGATGCCCATCTCGGTGCGCCCGCCGGAGACCACGTCCACCGTCGCGGCGACCTTCGCCAGGTAGGCGGGGTTGCGGTACGCCATGCACGTGCACATCTGCCCCAGCCGCACCCGCGAGGTCGCCGCCGCGAACGCCGCCATCAGCGTCCACGCCTCGTGCGTGGCCTCCTCGCTCGGCACGGGGACGGTGTGGAAGTGGTCGTAGACCCAGATCGACTCCCACACCGGGTCGGCGTCGGCGAGCCGCGCCAGCGACGACATCACCTGCCAGTGCTCCGCCGGTGCGATGCCGACGAGGTCGTGCCGCCAACCCTGGGGGACGAAGAGACCGAAGCGCATGCGCCGCACCCTAGCCGGGTGGGGGAGCGCTCTCCCGGTCCTGCCAGGGCCACCCTCCGACGCGTCAGAGCCCCACGTACGCCGCCGGGTTGTCCAGCACCGGGGCCGGCCCGCGGATGCACGCCTCCAGCGCGAGCGACGAGCGGTGCCCGGTCTGCCGCCGGATCGAGCGGTCCGGCAGCCCCGCGCCCGCGGCGGCCGTCGCGAAACCCGCCCGCAGGCTGTGCCCGGAGAACGCGTCGGGGTCAAGTCCCACGTCGAGCACCCGTCGCTTGATCATCCGTGCGATCGCCTGGCCCGTCAGCCGCTGCTGCCGCAGCGAGCGCCCCCCCTTGGTCACCGCCAGGAACGCCGGGCCGCTGCGGACGCCGGACACCTGCACCCAGGCCTGCCAGGACCGCACCGGGCACGTCGCCCGCCGCGAGCCGTGGGGCAGGACGACCGTGCGGCCGTGCCCGGTCTCCTCCGAGGGCAGACCGGGCACGTGGACGTGCAGCCCGTCCGGCTGCACGTCCACGTCCTCGGCGTCGAGGCCGCTGAGCTCGGAGCGGCGCAGCGCACCGGCGAAACCCATCACGAGCAGGGCCCGGTCGCGGTGGTCGAGGACGGAGTCGCCGAGCGGCGCCACCAGGGTGGACAGCACCGGCGTGTCGATGGCCTCCACGCGCCGGCGCCGGGCCACCGGACCGAGGGTGCGGCGGATGCCGGCCCAGGTGAGCCGGACGCGCTCGGTGGCCGTGGGGGAGGGGTGGCCCAGCAGGCGGTGCGCCACGCTCACCGCCGCCAGCCGGCGTTGCAGCGTCGCGAGGCTGAGCTCCTCGGAGTGCGCGAGCAGGTACCCGACCACGGTGTCCGCCTCCGCCGGCAGCGCCGTCCTGCCCTCGGCGCCGCACCAGGCGGCGAAGTGCGCGAGGTCGGTGGCGTAAGCGCGCCACGTCGTCGCGGAGCGGCCCGAGCGCAGCGCCGCGGGGAGACCGTCGAGCCAGCCGCGCAGCGTCTCGGTGTCGAGCGCGGCCGGCGGCGGCACGGGCCCGACGTCGACGACGGCGAGCTCCGCGGCGGTGCGGCCGTACAGGTCGAGCTGGGAGTCGCTCACGACACCATCATAACGTATTCCCAGTTATCGGGCACAACGACACGCATCTTTTTCGAGCACAACCACCCCCCACGACGTCGACGGGACATCGCAGGGCGGTGGCTTGTCGACGTCAGAACCAGCCGCGCCGAGCGCCGAGGGCCCGGATCCGGTCGTCGAGCAGGGGGGTGAGCCGGCGGACGTCCGCGTCGGCGGGCCCGAGGCGCAGGCGGGCGGTGGCGTCGTGGCCCTCGGAGAGGATCCCGCCGCGCCGGTCGGCCTCCAGCACGACGTCGACCCCACCCGGGCCGGCGAGGAAGGTGACCTCGAGCTCGTTGATGCGCCGTGCCAGCGAGGCCGGGGGAGCGAACTCCACCTCCTGGTAGAACGGCAGCTCGCTGCCGGGCAGGCGGCCCTTCTCGACGTCGGCGCCGCGGAAGCGGAAACCCAGCTGCCCGAGCGCATCGAGGACGGCCTGCTGCAGGGGGAGCGGGGTGATGTGGACGCGGTCGAGGTCCCCGGGGTCCACCGCTCCGGCGATGTCCACCGTGGTGCGCACCCCGACGTCCATGCCGCGCAGCTGCCAGCCGCCGATCGTGGTGATGGGGCACTGCCACGGCACGCCGAAGGAGAAGGGGATGCTGCGGTGTTCACCGGCCTCGAGGCGGAAGGCCCCGCCGACCGGCTGCGTGCCGAAGCGGACGTCCTCGCGCCACTCCGAGTCGCCCGACTCGACCTCGACGGTGGCCTGCAGCGAGACGCGCACCTCCCGGACGTCCTGGGCGACCTTGCCGCCGGTGATCTCGACGCGGCCGCTGACCGTGCCGCCGGGGGTGCTCACCGGGTGGTCGAGGAGCGTCTCCACGCTCGCCCCGCCGGCACCCAGCCGTGCCATCATCCCGCGCAACGCCATGACCGCGCTCCTCGTCGTCGTCGCATGCCCGCACGCGGATCGGTGGCACCGGCGCGTGCGGATCTCGTCAGCAACCCCGACGACCGGCACTGCCGGTCGGTTCCCGGGCGCGCTCGCCCCACCGTGTTGAATGTATGCAAAGTTATCGGGCTTAAACTGATCTACTTGATGTTGCCAACGACAAACCCGCATCGACGGGGGAACGGTCAGCGCTGGGAGGGTTCCTGCTGCGGGAGGCTGTTGTCGCGTGCGAAGAGGAACCGGGCGTCGAGGGTGCGCAGGTGCTCGCGGGCGACGGGCTCCAGGGGGTGGCCGGGGCAGAGGGCGGTGAACTCCTCCAGCAGGGTCGCGAGGGTGACGACCTCGCCGACGGTGAGCAGTGCGACGCGGTCCTTGGCGACGTCGCAGCGGACGTGGCCGGGGGCGGGTTCCACGAGTTCGCCGTCGTCGGTGCGGACCACGAAGGGGTTGCCGTCGGCGCGGTGCCCGACGAACGTCCACGTGCCCTCCAGGGCGGTGCCGTCGGGGTAGGCGAAGCGCACCCGGTCGCCGGAGCTGGGGGTCTGGTGGTCGCCGAGCTGGCGGAGCATCGCGGCGAGGGCCTCGCGCGCAGCGCCGTCACCGCTGCCGTCTCGCAGCCGTTCGTGTCGGGGGGTCTGTCGGGGTGTCCTGGGCACGGCAGCAGGGTCGCCGCCGGACGGCCTGCGGACCGGCTGCGACACGCCGGGGACGGGCGTCAGCGGCCGCGCAGCCGGTCGAGGTCGCGGCGTTCGCGCTTGGTGGGGCGCCCGGTGCCGCGGTCGCGGACCACGGTGGCGGCGACCTCCTCCCGCGGTGGCGGGGCCGGGGTGCGGTCGAGGTAGCACTCCACGGCGACGGCTGCGCCGACGCGGCGCTCGATGACGCGGGTGACCTCCACGATCCGCTCGCCGCCGTCACCGCGGACGCGGACCTCGTCGCCCACCCGCACGCTCGAGGCGGGCTTGGCGCGTTCGCCGTTGACGCGCACGTGCCCGCCGCGGCAGGCGGCGGCGGCCAGCGCGCGGGTCCTGCTGAGCCGCACCGCCCACACCCAGCGGTCCAGGCGGGTGGTGGTGGGCTGCGCGTCGGGCGCGGCGTTCACGCCTGCTCCTCGGGTGGCTGGGGCCGGTGCGGTGGCCGGGCTGGGGGTCCGTCCACGCTACGCCAGCGGTCCGCGGTCCTGTGGTGCCGCCCGGTCGCGGCGGGTCGCGATGCGCAGCAGGTCGCGGGCCGGTCCGCCCGGGCGCTGTCCGTGCGGCCACACCGCGCGCAGCCGGCGGGTGAGGGTGGCGCCGGTGACGGGCACCTCGGCGAGGCGGCCGGAGGTGAGGTCGTCGTGGACGGCGAGGTGGCTGAGGACGGCGGGCCCGGCGCCGGCGGCCACGGCGGCGCGCACGGCGGTGGCGGTGGACAGCTCCAGCAGGGGGGCGGCGCGGGTGCCGTGGGCGGCGAGCGCCGCGTCGAGGGCGGTGCGGGTGCCGGAGGTGGGTTCGCGGCACACCAGGCGGGTGGCGGCCAGTTCGGCGGCGGTGACGGGGGAGCGGCGTCGGGCCCAGGGGTGGGTGGGGGCCACGACGGCGACGAGGCGGTCGCGGGCGACGACCTGTGCGTCGAGGCCGGGGCTGAGGGTGGGTCCCTCGACGAAGCCGAGGTCGGCGGTGGCGGCGAGGACGGCGCGCTCGACGGCGGTGGAGTTGACCGCGGTGAGGCTGACGGCGGTCTCGGGCCGGTCGGTGGCGAGGCGGACGAGCCAGCGGGGCAGGAGGTGCTCGGCGACGGTGAGGCTGGCGGCCACGCGCAGCCGGGCCTCGGTGTCGGCGCGCAGGGAGGTGATGCCGGCGGCCAGGACGTCGGCGGCGGTGAGGACGTCGCGCGCCCAGTCGGCCAGCAGGGCGCCGGCGGGGGTGAGGGTGGAGCCGCGGGCGCCGCGTTCGACGAGGGGGAAGCCGACGAGCCGTTCCATGGTGCGGATGCGGGCGCTGGTGGCGGGCTGGCTGATGCCGTGGGCGGCGCCGGCGCGGCCGAGGCTGCCGGTGGCGGCGACGCGCAGCAGCAGGTGCAGGGAGTCCAGGTCGGGCACGCGTTCCAGGCCGGTGCCCTCGGGGCCGGGTGCGGTGGACGGCATCCGCACAGCCTATGACCACCCATCGAGTGGCTCGATGGGTGCATCAGCCCGCGGTGCCTACCGCGGCGCAGGGGGGTGGTCGAGGCTGGGTGGTGTCGGGCCGGGGGAGGAGGCGCACGTGGGTGCGGTGCTGGTGCAGCGGGCGCGTCCCGCGGCGGGGAGCGCGGTCGGTGCCGTGGCGGGTGGACCGGCCGTGGCGGCACGGGCCACCGCGCGGGTGCGCGAGGTGCTGCCGGGGCTGGTCGTGGTGGCCGCCGCGGTGGTGGCGGCGTGCGCCGTGGCCGGGGCGGCG
>NZ_BAABIL010000443.1:0-8931 GCF_039542765.1 Kineococcus glutinatus | reverse complement strand
CCGCAGCCGGCGGCCGCCAGCCGCGAGGGCGCGGGCGCGCCACCCGCGCGGCCGTAGGCTCGTGGTCGTGGCCCTGCCGGACCTGACCCCCGCCAGCCAGGACTACCTGAAGGCGGTGTGGACGGCGCAGGAGTGGACGGACGAGCCCGTCACCACCTCGATGCTCGCCGAGCGGCTGGGGTTCTCCCGCTCCACCGTCTCCGAGGCGGTCCGCAGGCTCACCGACCAGGGGTTGCTGGTGCACGCCCCCTACGGCTCCATCGCGCTCAGCGACGCCGGCCGGGCCGCGGCGGTGGCGATGGTGCGCCGGCACCGGCTCATCGAGACGTTCCTCGTGGACTACCTCGGCTACGGCTGGGACGAGGTCCACGACGAGGCGGAGGTCATCGAGCACGCCGTCAGCGACACGTTCGTCGACCGCCTCGCCGCCCGGCTGGGGGACCCGCAGCGCGACCCGCACGGCGACCCCATCCCGCGCGGCGACGGCACCTTCCCCGGGCTGGCGGCGGTGCGGCTGGACGAGGCCGGCACCCGTCGCGCGCTGCGGGTGGCGCGGGTCTCCGACGCCGAGCCGGACCTGCTGCGCCACCTGGCGGGGCTGGGGGTGGTGCTCGACGCGGAGCTGACCGTCGTGGAGCACCGCGCCTTCGCCGGGGTGCTGGCCGTCGAGCTCGCCGGCCGGGCGGTGGACCTCGGCCTGCCGGCGGCCCGGGCGATCTGGGTGGTCGAGGCGGCGCGCTGAGCCGGGCGGCCGCCGCCCCGAGGACCGGACCGGTGCCGACCCGGCGGGTGGCGGTCACGCCGGCGCCGACCGGGCGGGCGGCGGCGGTGTTCCGCGACGGCGGGCGGTCCACGTCGGCTCACGGCGCGTGAGCGCGGCACGCGGTGGTCCACCGGTTCACCTCGTGGTCGACCCCTCGTCACCCGGGGGGCGCCAGAACGTCCGGCGACGTCCCTAGGTTCCGCGCGGCGCCGCCGGGCGCCTGCGACCGAAGGAGCAGCATGCGAGGACGTACGAGGGCCACCATCGCCGCGGTGGTGGCCGTGGTGGCCGTGGGCGGGACCACCACGGTCGCCGCCGAGGCGAAGCCGGGCCGCGGCGACAAGGAGATCCGCAACGTCATCTACCTGCTGGGTGACGGCATGGGCCGCACCCACGTGACCGCCGGCCGGGAGCGCTTCTACGGCACCGACGGCCGGCTCACCATGGAGCAGCTGCCGGTCGTCGGCCAGGTCAGCACCTACTCGGTCCAGCCGGGCTCGGGTCAGCCCGGCGCCGCGGACTTCGTGCCCAACGCCGTCACCGACTCCGCCTCCGCCGCCACGGCGTGGGCCTCCGGCGTCAAGACGTACAACGCGGCGCTCGGCGTGGACGCCAAGGGTGCCGTCGTGCCGACCGTCATGGAGCTGGCCAAGCAGGCCGGCTACCGCACGGGCAACGTCTCCACCGCCGAGGTCACCGACGCCACCCCCGCCGGCCAGATGAGCCACGCGCTCGCCCGCGGCTGCCAGGGCCCGGTGTACTCCGCGGCGGCCTGCCAGAACGCCGAGGTCGTCGGCTCCGAGCTGCCCACCAGCGACGTGCGCGTCACCCCGATCGCCGACCAGATCGCGCGCAACGGCACCGCGGACGTCATCTTCGGCGGCGGCCTGGCCCGCTTCGACGCCGACGACGAGACCGCGCTGGAGGAGCAGGGCTACCTCGTCCTGGGCTCCCCGGCGACGCAGACCGTGGCCACCGAGACCGACCTGGCCGCCGCGCGCAACGACAAGATCTTCGGCCTGTTCAACACCGGGAACCTGACGATCGAGAAGTACAAGCAGGAGAACCCCGCGTCGGCGCAGGCCGCCGAGCCCACCCTGGCCGAGATGACCCGCAAGGCCATCGACGTGCTGCACTCCAGCACCTGGGGCAAGGACAAGGGCTTCTACCTGCAGATCGAGGGCGCGCTCATCGACAAGCGCTCGCACGCCAACGACGCCGCGCAGACGCTGGAGGAGGTCAAGGCGTTCGACGACGCCGTGGCCGCCGCGCGCGCATACGCCGAGCGCGACGGGCACACCCTGGTCGTCGTGACCGCCGACCACGAGTGCGCCGGCTTCAGCATCGTCGAGAAGGGCACGTTCACCAACGCCGAGGCCACGACGCCGCCGGCGAACGCCGACACCGGCAACCCGGCCAACACCTCCGCGCTGACCCGCGCGACGGGCGGCGAGCTCGACCCGGCCCGCTCCACCGGCATCCTCAACGCCCCCGGTGCCACCGAGGTGGACAACTTCGCGCCCGCGACCTTCCGCACCCCCGACGACCCCGAGGGCGTGACGGACGGCTCGGAGGACGCCAGCCTCTGGCTGACGTACCTGTCGGGCAACCACACCGGCGCCGACGTGCCGCTGTACGCCTACGGCCCCCGCTCGCAGGAGCTGGCCGGCAGCATCGACAACACCGATCTGTTCGACGTCGTGACCCGCGCCCTCGGCGTCGCCCGCTGACGCGTCGGTGCTCCCCGCCGGGGTCCGGGCGCAGCGCCCGGACCCCGGTCCCACCGCACCACCCGAGATCCGCACCACCCGAGATCCGCACCACCCGAGATCCGCACCACCCGAACGGGAGCCCCACCGTGAGAAAGCGCGTCGTCCTGGGGGTCGCCGCCGCGACCGCCGCCCTCTGCTGCGCCGCCGGAGCCACCGCGGTCCTCGCGGGCGGGGAGGCCGACGTGCCGCCGGCGTCCGCCGCCGCCCGGACCTCGTTCCCCGGCCTGGTGCCCGCCGCGGGTGAGCCGACCCTGGCGAGCCTGGCCACGACCCGCCCCGCGCCCGGCGGCGTCGTGCAGGCGAGCGGCCCGTTCGACGACCGCTTCCGGTTCGACGACCTCACCTTCGACGGCGCGGCGGTGCACGGGCGCGCCACCGTCACCAGCGACGTCAGCGAGCTGCTGGAGTTCCAGGCGCAGGCCGGCTTCTACGACGCCGAGGGCCGCCTGCTCGGCACCGCGAGCTACGTGCACCACCTCGGCGAGCACACCCACGACGAAGCGGCCTCCGCCGGGGAGCACCCCGAGGAGGGCGAGGAGTTCACGATCGCCGTGCCCGAGCAGTTCCGCGCCACCGCCGTGGCGGCCGCCATCGGCGTGCCGGTCCTCGTGAACGAGTAGCGCTCGCCCCCGCGGCGCGGGTCCGGGCAGACTCCTCGCCCATGGGTCCCGCACCGCTGTCCCGCCCCGAGATCGACGCCGCCCTGGGTTCGCTGCCGGACTGGCGGCTGCGCGCCTACGCGCTGCACGCGGTGTACGCCTTCGACACCTCGGCGACGGCGATCGCGTTCCTGGCCGACGTCGGCGCCGCGGCCGAGGCGGCCGACCACCACCCCGACGTGGACTGGCGCTACCGGCACGTCTTCTGCGCCTCGACGACGCACTGCGCCGGCAACCGGGTCACCGCGCGGGACACGGCCCTGGCCGCGCGGATCGGCGAGCTGGCCGCCGCCCGGGGCGGGCGGCCCGAACCCGCCCTGGTGCGGGGCGTGGAGATCGCCGTGGACTGCACCGATCCGGCGGCGCTGGAACCGGTGTGGGCGGCGGCGCTGGGGTACCGCCGCGGCGAGGGGGGCGACCTCGTCGACCCCTGGCGGCGCGGCCCGTCCGTGTGGTTCCAGCGGACCGCCACGCCGGCGGCCTCCCGGCTGCACGTCGACGCCCACGTGGCCGCCGGGGAGGCGGAGGCGGTCCTGCAGCGGGTGCGCGCCGCCGGGGCCGCGCTCACCGACGAGCGCTTCGCCCCGGCCTGGTGGGTGCTCGGCGACGGCGACGGCAACCGGCTGTGCCTGTGCACCCCCGCGCCGCGACCGGACGACGGCGGCCGGGCTCCTGCCGGCGGGGGACCGGCACCCGGCGCCTGAGGCCTGGCCCGGGGGAGACGTTCCCGGGTTCCCCGGCGCCGGGCTGCGGACGCCCGGGCTCGCCCGGCGCCGCCCGGGCGTGGACACTGGGGCCGTGCCGGCCGCGGTCCGGCACGGGAGGGGGTACCCGTGGGTTTCCGGTTCTCGATGTCCACGCCGCTGTGGCCGGCGGGGCGGTGCACCGTCACGACCACCGGGTCGGGCAGGACCACCTGGACGTTCACGGCGCCCGGTGTCAGGGTCTCCGCCTCGCTGCCCCAGGCCCCGCCCGCGGCGCGCGGCGGCCGGCGCCGCACCGGCGGTGCCCGCCGCTCCGGCACCCGCCGCTGACCCCGACGGGGGTGCTCCGCCGGGGGTTCCCGCGGTCCGGGGCGTCCGGTTGGATCGGGCCATGGCCGGACTCGCCCGTTTCAAGGACCTCTGCCTCGACGCCCGCGACCACCAGGCGCTCGCCGACTGGTGGTGCCGGTTCCTCGGCTACGTGCGCCGCGACGACGAGCGCGACCCCGCCTGGCCGGTGCCGATCGTGGACGCCACCGGTCTCGGCCCGCTGATCTGGATCGTGCCCGTGCCCGAACCCAAGACGGTGAAGAACCGCATGCACGTCGACGTGTCCGGCCGCACCGACGAGCTCCTCGCGGCGGGTGCGACGCTGGTGCTGGCCAGGGGCGAGGACCGCGGGTGGGACGTGCTCGCCGACCCGGAGGGCAACGAGTTCTGCGTGTTCGAGCCCGAGGGCTGAGCGCCCGCGGCCCCGGCGGCCGCGGGCGCCTGCCGGTCAGCGCCCCCCGGTCAGCGCCCCCCGGTGAGGTTGCGGCTGCGCTGCTGCCGGCCCGGACCGCCGTAGGGGTAGTCCGCCGGCTGCGGGTCGCTGGCGGCGTCGAGCCGGTCCAGCTCCTCCTCGCCCAGCTCCACGTCCGCCGCGCCCAGGTTGTCCACCAGCTGCTCGGTCGTGCGCGCGCCGAGGATGACGGAGGACACCACCGGCTGCGCCGCCAGCCACGCCAGCGCCACCTGCGCCATCGTCGCGCCGCGCTCCTGCGCGATCGACTGGACGGCGTCGATGACGTCCCACGTGCGCTGCTGGGCGTTGCGCCGCGCGTAGGCCTCCACGCCTCGCTCCGGGTCCTCGCCCAGGCGCGTGGCACCCGTGGGCTGGTTGTCGCGGGTGTACTTGCCCGACAGCCACCCACCGCCGAGCGGGGACCACGGCAGCAGGCCCAGGCCGTTCTCCTCGCAGGCGGGGACGACCTCCCACTCCGTCTCGCGGACCAGCAGGTTGTACTGCGGCTGCAACGTGACCGGGCGCAGCAGGCCGAGGGCGTCGGCGGTGGAGACCGCCTTCTGCACCTGCCAGCCCGTGAAGTTGGACAGGCCGTAGTAGTGCACCTTGCCGGCCCGCACGAAGTCGTCGAGCGCGCGCAGCGTCTCCTCCAGCGGCGTCCACGGGTCCCACGCGTGCACCTGGTACAGGTCGACGGCCTCCACCCCGAGGCGGCGCAGCGAGGCGTCCAGCGCCCGCGCCAGGTGGCGGCGGGACAACCCGACGCCGTTGGGTTCGCCGCTGGTGGGGAAGCGGCCCTTGGTGGCCAGCACCACGCGCTCGGTGACCTCGGCGGGCCGCTGCGCCAGCCAGGAGCCGATGATCTCCTCCGACACCCCGCCGTTGTAGACGTCGGCGGTGTCCACGAGGGTCCCGCCGGCCTCGACGAACCGGTCGAGCTGCGCGAAGGCGCCCTCGCGGTCGGTCTCCTTGCCGAACGTCATCGTGCCGAGCGCCAGGTGCGAGACGCTGCAGCCGCTGCCGCCGAGGGTCCTGTGCTCCACAGTGCGTTCCTCCGTGTCGGGATGCCCCCGGCCGGCGCGGCCACCGGGCGTCCTCATCCTCGCCGCGGCCCGGGAGGGTGACCACCTCGGAGCCTGGCCCCGCTGGTGCCACCCGCACCGCGGGGCGCACGGCCGGCCGCGGCGGCCCTCACGCCAGCGGCAGCGGCACGACCTCGCCGGTGGCCCGGCCGTCGGGGTGCAGCAGCCGGCCCATGCGCTTGCGGGTGCGCAGCACCACCGACGCGTCCGCGATCCCACCGGCGGGCAGCAGCCGCTCCAACCACGCGTGCGTGCGCGCCAGGTCGGCCACCGAGCCGGTCCAGGCGGTGACGACGAGGTCCGCCGGTCCGGTCAGCGACAGGCAGGAGCGGACCCGCTGCTCCCGCCGCACCTGCGCCACGACCGCGTCGACCTGCGGCCCGGGCACCCGGCACCACCACGTCGCGCACACCGGCCAGCGGGTGAGGACCTGCGCCACGTCGCAGCGCAGCACCAGGGCGCCGGAGCGCAGCAGCACGCCCAGGTGGCGGCGCAGCGTGGAGGCCGTGCGACCGGTGCGGGCGGCGAGCTCCACCGCGCGGAGGCGGCCGTCGCGGGCCAGCTCGGCGGCCAGCGGCGCGAAGACCGCCGACGTGACGTCCACCGCCCCTGCAGGCGCCCCGGCGGGCGCCCCGGCGGCCAGCGCCCGGACGGCGCGCCGCTGCGCGGTGTCCAGGGCGTCCAGCCGCCACGTGCTGCCCTCCACGTGCACCCGGGAGACGACGTGGGTGCGCAGCGACGTGACGCCGGGCAGCCGGGCCAGCTCGTCGAGCACCAGCGCCGCCACGGCCGGGAAGGAGGGCGCCGCCACGGTGAGGAGCAGGTCGCGGCCGCGGGCGGCGTGCTCCACGGTGACGACCGCGGGCGTGGCGTCCAGCGCGGCGCACACCGCGTCCAGGAACCGGGCGTCGCAGTCGAGCTCGACGAGGGCGGTGACCGCCCCGGCCGACAGGGCCGCCAGCGGGTAGCCGGTCACCCACGCCAGCCCGGCACCGGACAACCGCTCCCAGCGGCGGGCCAGCGCACCGGCGGAGGAGCCGAGGACGGGCGCCAGCGACGCCCAGGGCGCGCGGGGGTGCAGCTGCAGGGCGTGCACGAGCGCGAGGTCGGCCTCGGAGAACTCGTGCTGCACGATCTCGCACCCCGGGAGGGTCTGGACGGTCGTATCCGCCGATGCTAGGCCGGTGGCGGGCGGACCTCCCACACTCGCCGGTGTGGCGCCACCCGCCGGTGGGGGGCGCCCGGACCGAGAGGGGGACCGGTGGACCTCGTGGACGACGCCCGGGCTCTGCAGCCCGACCTCGTGCGGCTGCGCCGCACCCTGCACCGCACCCCGGAGCTGGGCCTGCAGCTGCCCCGCACCCAGGAGGCCGTGCTGGCCGCGCTCGCAGGCCTGCCCCTGGAGGTCTCCACGGGCACCACGAGCACGTCGGTGACCGCGGTCCTGCGGGGTGGGCGCCGGCCGGTCGACGGCGCGCCGGCGCGCACCGTCCTGCTGCGGGCGGACATGGACGCGCTGCCCGTCGTGGAGGAGGGCGCCGGCGGTGACGACGTGCCGGTGGCCGCCAACGGTGCGATGCACGCCTGCGGGCACGACCTGCACACCGCCGCCCTCGTCGGTGCCGCGCACCTGCTCGGCGCGCACCGCGACGGACTCGCCGGCGACGTCGTGCTCATGTTCCAGCCGGGGGAGGAGGGCCACGACGGGGCCGCCGCGATGATCGCCGAGGGTGTCCTCGACGCCGCCGGCCGCCGCGCCGACCACGCCTACGCCCTGCACGTGTTCTCCAACGTGCTGCCCACCGGTGTCGTCGCCAGCCGCCCCGGCACGGTGCTGGCGGCCTCCGCCGGTCTGCGCGTCACCGTCCGCGGCGCCGGCGGCCACGGCTCCAGCCCGCACGCGGCCAAGGACCCCGTCGTCGCCGCCGCGGAGATGATCACGTCGCTGCAGACGATGGTCACCCGCACGTTCGACGTCTTCGACCCCGTCGTCGTCACCGTCGGGGTCCTCGCCGCCGGCAGCGCCCGCAACGTCATCCCCGACACCGCGACGTTCGAGGCCACCGTGCGGTCCTTCTCCGCCGCGGCGGGGGAACGGCTGCGCGTCGCGGTCCCGCGGGTGCTGCGCGGCGTCGCCGCCGCCCACGACGTGGACGTCGAGGTGGAGTTCGCCGCCGAGTACCCGCCCACCGTGAACGACGCCGCGGAGGTGGGTTTCGCGGCGGGCGTGGTGCGCGAGCTGTTCGGCGAGGAGCGCTACCTCGACGCCCCCCGGCCGGTGAGCGGCTCGGAGGACTTCTCCCGCGTCCTGCAGCAGGTGCCCGGGGCGTTCCTCGGTCTCGGCGCGTGCCCACCCGGCCTGGACCCGGCCACGGCGCCGATGAACCACTCCCCGCGCGCCAGGTTCGACGAGCGGGTCCTGGCCGACGCCGCCGCCCTGCACGCCGGCCTCGCCCTGGCCCGGCTCGGCGGCGCGTCGTGAGCTCCCCGGTGCCGGTGACCGGCACCGCCGCGCGAGCCGTCGCGCCGCAGTCGCGCCGGCACACCCTCGTCGGCGTCGGCGCCGGCAACGCGATGGAGTGGTTCGACTGGAACGTCTACGCCACCTTCTCCGTCTTCTTCGCCTCCCAGTTCTTCGCCAGCGGTGACGCGCGCGCCGACGTGCTGCGGACCCTGGCGGTCTTCGCGGTCGGTTTCGTGGCGCGCCCCGTCGGCGGGTTCCTCTTCGGCTGGCTGGCCGACCGGCGCGGCCGCAAGCTGTCGATGAGCGCCGCCGTGGCCACGGCGGCCGGCGGCAGCCTCGTCATCGGCCTCACCCCGACGTACGGGTCCATCGGGGTCCTGGCGCCCGTGCTGCTCGTGCTGGCGCGGCTGGCGCAGGGCCTGGCGCACGGCGGTGAGCTGCCCGCGGCGCAGACGTACGTGGCGGAGATGGCGCCCGCCGCACGCCGGGGCCTGTGGTCCAGCCTCATCTACGTCTCCGGCACGGTCGGCGTCATCACCGGTACCGTGCTCGCCGCCGTGCTGGCCGGGGTGCTCACCGAGGAGCAGATGACCTCCTTCGGCTGGCGGGTGCCCTTCCTGCTCGGCGGCGTCTTCGGCCTCTACGCGCTGCTGATGCGGCTGCGGATGGCGGAGACCCCCGTCTTCGCGGGTGCCGACCCCCG
>NZ_BAABIL010000442.1:0-3071 GCF_039542765.1 Kineococcus glutinatus | reverse complement strand
GGCCGCGCCCGCGGCGGTCGGTGCGGCGCCGCGCCGGGAGCGGTCGACGAGCTCCTGGCCGAGCTCGCGCTCCAGCTGCCGGACCTGCGCGCTCACCCCCGGCTGGCTGATGTGCACGCGCTCGGCGGCGCGGGTGAAGCTCGCCTCCTCCACCACCGCGACGAAGTACTCCAGCTGCCGCAGCTCCATGAGTTCTGATTCTAGAGAGTAGAAGGACCATCTGTTGGACTTCTGGGAGTGGGGCGCGCAGCCTGGAACCACCGACCGCGGAAGACCGACCGCGGGAACGCCGAGGAGGAGAACCATGAGCCGGCACGAACCCGCCCTCGTCCCCGAGGACCTCACCCGCCTGTTCGTCGAGCGCGCCAACGCCGGCGACGCCGCCGGGGTGGCGGCGCTCTACGAGGAGGACGCCGTGATGGCGTTCCCGCCCGGCCGGGTGACCCGGGGCCGGGCCGCCATCCGGGCGTTGTTCGAGCAGGCCCTCGCCACCGCACCGCCTTTCCGGCAGGAGGAGCCGCTGCCCACGCTCGTCGCCGGGGACATCGCCCTCACCTCCACCTCGCCCCGCGACGACGCCGGCGCCCGCGCCCAGGTGGTGCGCCGGCAACCCGACGGCACGTGGCTGCGCGTCCTCGACCAGCCGGAGCTCTCACGGGCCCGCGGCTGAGCCCCGCCCGCCGGCCCCGCCGGGCTCATCGGCCCCGCCGGCCCCGTCGCCCCGGACGAGGATCTCCGTCACGGCCATCCCGTGGTCGGCGCGCGCCGACGGCAGCCGGCGCAGCTCCCCGCCCACCTCCACCGCCGGCCGCGCCTCGTCCACCGCCCACCGCGCGTCCACCAGGTGGTCGTTGAACACCCGGGTGCTCACCACCTCGCCGACCCGCCCGGGGAACGGCGCCACGAAGTGCCGGCTCACGAACACGTGGTCCAGCAGCTGGAACCGGCCCTGGTGGACGTGGGTGTAGCTGACGTCGCGGTAGTTGCGCAGCTCCTGCAGGTCGTGGGCGGAGTGCAGCAGCGCCCCCGCCACGTGCTCGCGGCGCTCCGCCGGCAGGTGGTGCGGCGGTTCCTCGCCGGCGACCAGCCGGGTCGTCACCGCCGCCAGGTCGTCGTTGAGGTCGCCGAGCAGGATCACCGGCCCGCCCGCGGGACCGGCACCGGGGCCGGCGCGACCGCCGTCCAGCAGCGCCACCACGAGCGCGCGCAGCGCCACCGCCTCCGCCGCCCGCACGAGCAGCGCCCGCACCCGGCCGGCCGCCTGCACCACCGGGTCCTCCACGTCCTCACCGGTGAGGTGGACCGGCCGCTTGGACTTCAGGTGCGCCACGAGCACCGTGGCGGGGACCTCGCCGGGCAGCACGACGCGGGCCCGCAGCACCGGGCGCTGGAACCGCGTCACCGCGCCGTCGCCCGCCGCGCGGCCCAGGTGCAGCGCCACCCCCGGACCCGGGGGGAACTCCTCGACCGAGTCGCACGACAGCACCGGGAACCGCGTGACGAGCCCGACGTGCGGTCCGCTCGCCTCCACCCCGCCGTCGGCGCGGGTGTGCAGGTTCTCCCCGCCGGTGATCCCGGGGGTCAGGACGCTGGCGCCGCGCAGCCGCCGGCTCGCCGCGACGACCTCGCGCAGCGCGGTGGCGCTGAACAGCTCCTGGAACCCCACGAGGTCGACGCGGCCCTCGTCGAGCAGCGACGCGATCCAGCGCACCTTGTCGGCGAACAGCTCGGGGGTGTACGGCGCCTCGTCGCCGCGCCCGGCGAAGTGCACGCCGGGGTGCAGGAGGTTCTCCACGTTGAACGTCGCGACCCGGTAGCCCCGGCGTGGTCCGCGCTCGTCCGCCACCGGCAGCCTCCTCGCCTCCGGCCGGACACCGCCGTCCCGCCGCACGACCATGGTCGCCGCGGGGCCGATCCCCGCGCCACCCCGCACCACCCCGCCGCAGCGCCGGCGGTGCCAGGATGGGCGCGTCCCGACCGCTCGCGCTCCCAGGGGGTCTAGTGGCAGGCACCGCTCCGCTGGTCACGGTCCGGGGCGAGGCCGCCGTGCCCGCCGATCCCGAGCTGGCCCGGTTCTCCGCCTCCCTGCACGTGCCCGACGCCGACAGGCGCGCCGCGCTGGCCCGGATGGCGGCGCTGCACGAGCAGGCGCGCGCGGCGCTCGCGGGCACCGGCGGCGGTGCGCGCGTGGAGTCGGGGCCGGTGTCGGTGTACCTCGAGCACCACGACCCCGCCTCCCCGGTGCCCACCCGCTACGTGGCGACCGCGGAGCTCACCGTCGAGGTGGTCGACCTCACCCTGCTGCCCGCGGTCGTCGACGCCCTCTCCGGCGTGGAGGTCGGCTTCTCCGGCCCATCCTGGGAGCTGCGCCCGGGCAGCCCCGCCCACGCGCGGGCGCGGGCCGCGGCGCTGCGGGACGCCCTGCGCCGGGCCGCGGAGTGCGCCGCCGTCCTCGGCTGCGAGCTCGTCGAGCTCGTCGAGGTCGACGACGAGGAGCGGGGCGGGGGATTCGGCGCGCGCGGCGCGCGGATGTCCGCCCGCGGGGAGGCGGACGTCGCCCTCAGCCTCGACCTCACCCCCGTGGGCCTGACCGTCCGGGCGGGCGTGCGCGCCCGGTTCCGCACCACCGCCCCCGACCTGCCCGCGCTGCTCGCCGCCCTGCCGCCCACCCCGGAGGGCTGAGACGCCACTGCACGCCCCGGAGGGCTGACCGGCCCGGCATGCCCCGGCCCGGGCGAGCGGGCACGATGGCGCCGGAGGACCGGCGCCCGCGGGGACGGGCGCCGGCAGCGTCGAGGAAGGAGCGCCAGGTGCCCGAGCCCGCAGCCGCCGAGGTCCTGCTCGACGGGGACGACCTGCCGGGGGACACCTGGCGCGAGGAGTACCCCTACGACGCGAAGATGCGGCGCGCGGAGTACGAGCGCACCAAGCGGCTGCTGCAGATCGAGCTGCTCAAGCTGCAGAACTGGGTCAAGGACAGCGGCGAGCGGTTGCTCGTCCTCTTCGAGGGTCGCGACGCCGCCGGCAAGGGCGGCACCATCAAGCGGTTCACCGAGCACCTCAACCCCCGC
>NZ_BAABIL010000441.1:0-12162 GCF_039542765.1 Kineococcus glutinatus | reverse complement strand
ATCCCGACCTGCTCCCCGTTGGGGCCCACGAGCCGCACCTCGGGAACACGGATGCGGTCGTTGATGCGGGGCTCGCTGATGTGCTGCTCCTTCACTCGCCGTGGTGGTCCGCCGGACACGGGAAAAGCCCCCGTGCTCGGACGCGCACGGAGGCCTGCCTGATCCGGCGACGCCCGGGTACGGCGACGCCAACTCCCCCACGGGGGAGGGACCGGGACCCGGGGACGTGCACCGCCATCGGGTGGGAGGAGGCCTCCGCTTCGCGTTCCGGCCACCTGCTCCGGTCACACTCGCGGTGCAGCCCGGTGGAGGAGGTCGGTCGGTCACCTGACAGGGTAGCAGGATGCAGTCCGAGATCCCGCCCGAGGCGCCTTCCACCACCGGCTCCACCTCGCCGGAAGACCCCGGGGGACGAGCGGCGCGCGACATCGCCGACGTGCCGTCGGCCGAGATCATCACCACGGCGGCGGTCCACCTCATGAGCGCGGCAGCCGTCAAGTGCGGTCTCGCCGAAGGCGAGGACGTGGACCGGCACCTCGACCTCGCCGAGGCGCGCATCCTCATCAACGCCCTCGCCGGGCTCGTCACCGCGGCAGCCCCCGACATCGGCGGCACCCACGCACGCGCCCTGCGCGACGGGCTGCGCACGCTGCAGCTGGCGTTCCGGGAGGCCTCGACCCACCCCGACCCGCCGGGGCGGGGACCGGGTGAGCGCCTCACGGGCAGCGTCGTCTGAGCCGGGCCCACCCGCACGTCGCGGTCCTCACGCAGCCGTCAGCAACCCCTGTTCCACCACCAGCGGCACGGACAGGGTCTTGTAGCCGACCTCGGCGAAGGCGACGGTGACCCGGTCGGCCTCGTAGCCCATGACCTGTCCTGCTCCCCACTGCTGGTGCTGCACGGTGCCACCGACCGGGAACGGGTGCTCGGCGCCGGCCCCGGCGACCCCCGCGGCGCTGCCCGCGGCACAGGTGTCGCAGCTGCCGCACGGGCCGGGCAGCTCCTCGCCGAAGTAGCCGAGCAGGAACTGCCGCCGGCAACCGGCGGTCTCCGCGTAGGCGCGGACCATCTCGATGCGCGACTCCTCCACCCGGTGGTGCTGCTCGGCGATGCCCACCGCCCGCGCCGCCGCCCGCGCGGGCGGTGCAGCACCTGCGGGGACCACCAGCTCACCCTCGGGCGTCTCCGCGATCGCGTCGGCCTGCTCCAGCAGGTTGACCAGGTTGCCCAGCCGGGTCTGCGACAACCCCGTCTCCTCCTTGAGCTCGGCCACCGCGACGGGTTCGTCGTGCCGGCGCACCACCCCGGCGAGCTGTGCGAGGTCGTCCCCGCCCGGGATGCCCGCGGCGAAGAACCGGCGCAGGCCCAGGTCCTCCGGCCGGTAGGCCAGCAGCGCGGTCGCCGGCTCACCGTCGCGCCCTGCGCGGCCGACCTCCTGGTAGTAGCTGTCGAGGGAGTCGGGCACCTGCGCGTGCACCACGGCCCGCACGTCCGGCTTGTCGATGCCCATGCCGAAGGCGTTGGTGGCCACGACGGCGTCGAGGGCGCCCTCGAGGAAGCCGTGGTGGACGGCGTCGCGATCGGTGCGCGAACGACCCGCGTGGTAGAAGTCGGCCGCCCGGCCCACCGCCCGCAGCTCCCCGGCGAGCTCCTCGGCGTCGCGGCGGCGCGCGACGTAGACGATGACCGGCCCGGCCACCGCCGCGGCGCGCTCCACCACCAGTGCGCGCTGATCGTCCTCGGCGAGGCAGCGGCGCACCTCCAGGGTGATGTTGGGCCGGTCGAATCCCTCGACGAGGACCGCGGGATCGCGCATGCCCAGCCGCTCGACCACCTCGGCGCGCACCTGCGGACCCGCGGTGGCGGTGAGGGCGAGCACCTGCGGGCGCCCCAGCCGCTCCACGGCACCGGCCAGCCGCAGGTAGTCGGGGCGGAAGTCGTGACCCCAGGCGGACACGCAGTGCGCCTCGTCGACGACGACCATCGCCGGGTGGAGGGCGGCCAGCTCCTCGACGACCTCCTCGCGGGCCAGCTGCTCGGGAGCCAGGAACGCGAAGCGGACCTCCTGCGCCCGCAGCGCCTCCTGCGCCCGGCGCCACCCCGCGGCCGACAGCTGGGAGTTGAGCATGACCGCGCCGCCGCGGGCCCGGTCGCCGTGGATGGCGTCCACCTGGTCCCGCTGCAGGGCGATGAGCGGGGAGACCACCACGACCGGCCCCTCCCGCAGCAGGGACGGCACCTGGTAGATCGCGGACTTGCCCGCCCCGGTGGGCATCACCACGAGGACGTCGCGGCCCTCCAGCACGGCGAGCATCGCCTCCAGCTGGCCGGGGCGCAGGTCGTCGAAGCCGAAGGCGTCGCGGGCGGCGGCCCGCAGCCGCTGCGCGCCGGGGCGCGGGGAGCTGCTCGTCACACCCCGGTCCCTACCCCGCCGGGCCCGCCTCACGCCTTCTGCAGGTGCAGCTCCACCGAGGACGCCCGGCGCGCCACGACCTCGGAGGCGGCCAGCAGCGAGCCGGCGCCCTCCGACACCGCCGCCAGCCGGACCTCGGACAGCCCCGGCACCAGCTCCACCACGATCCGCAGCTCCGCGCGCTCACCGGGCTCCACGCGCACGCCCCGCACCTCGGCGAGGGAGCGCAGGGCGGTGGCGGCCGCGGCGGCGACCTCGGGGTCGAACGGCGACGGCGTCCACGGCAGGCCCCGGGCCAGGGCCTGCAGGGCAGGACGGGGGACGACGAAGCGCACCGGACCAGCGGGATCGAGGACGAGGACCTCGCACTCCTCCTGCACCGCGGACAGCGCGGCGCGCGCCGCCTCCACGGGTACCGGCCGGGCGTCGGCGCGCCAGGCCGACAGCCGGTCGAGAGTGCTGAACAGCGGCAGGGCACGACGGCCGTCGGGGCGGGTGAGCAGGGCCAGGGCCATGTCGGCGCTCTTGTCCCCGGCCGGGCCCGCGGCCACGAGCTCCGCCTCGCCGAGCACCGCCACCACCGGCGCGAAGACGCGAGCGCCGGCGAGCGCGGCGACCACCCCGGCGACCGCGCGCAGCCGGTGCGCGGCGGAACCCGTCGCGGCCGCCCAACCGGCGAGGGCCGCCTCGAGCGCCGGATCGGCCCGCCCGTCGTCACCGGCGAAGGGGCTGGGCCGCAGGGTGCGGCCCGCCCACGGGACGCCCGCGGAGTCGGCGCCGCGCGGCGCCGGGGCGCCGGGGACCGCGCTCACGAGGGCAGCAGTGCTTCGACCTCGACCTCCACGAGCATCCGCTCGTCGACGAGGCCGCTCACCACCAGCATGCTCGCCGCGGGCCGCGCCGCGCCCAGCCGCTCGCCGTGGGCCCGGCCGACCGCGTCGCAGTGCTCCCGGCCCACCACGAACATGCGGGTGCGCACGGCGTGGTCGAGGTCGGTCCCCGCCTCCGCGAGCGCGGCCGCGGCGACGTCCAGGGCGAGCAGCGTCTGTGCGTGCGCGTCGCCGGGGGCGCGCACCTGGCCGTCGACGGTGGCCGTGCAACCGGAGACGAGCACCCGCGCCGCACCCGCCGGGACGACCACCGCGCGGGAGTACCCGATGACGTCCTCGTACGGGCTGGCGGAGGAGATCCGCCGCACGCCCGGCGCGCCGCTCACGGGCGCCCCGCGACGTCGAGGGCCTGCGGCAGCGTGAACGCCCCCGCGTAGAGGGCCTTGCCCACGATGGCGCCCTCGACGCCCTCACCGACCAGGGCCCGCAGCGCACGCAGGTCGTCGAGGCTGGAGATGCCGCCGCTGGCGACGACGGGGGCGTCGGTGCTGGCGCACACCTGGCGCAGCAGGTCGGTGTTGGGCCCGCGCAGGGTGCCGTCCTTCGTGACGTCCGTGACGACGTAGCGGGCGCAGCCGTCGGCGTCGAGGCGGGCCAGCACCTCCCACAGGTCGCCGCCCTCCTTCGTCCAGCCGCGTGCGGCCAGCGTGGTGCCGCGCACGTCGAGGCCGACGGCGACGCGGTCGCCGTGCTCGGCGATGACCCGGCGGGTCCACCCCGGGTCCTCCAGCGCCGCGGTGCCGAGGTTGACGCGGCGGCAGCCGGTCGCCAGCGCCGCGGCCAGCGACTCGTCGTCGCGGATGCCGCCGGACAGCTCCACGGCGATGTCGAGGCGGCCGACGACCTCGGCGAGCAGCTCGCGGTTGGAGCCGCGCCCGAAGGCGGCGTCGAGGTCGACCAGGTGCACCCACTCGGCGCCCGCCTCCTGCCAGGCCAGGGCCGCCGCGAGCGGCTCGCCGTAGGAGGTCTCGCTGCCGGCCTCGCCCTGGACCAGGCGGACGGCCTGCCCGTCGGCCACGTCGACGGCGGGCAGGAGCTCGAGGCGGGCGGGGCTCACGGGTGCGTCGGTCACGGGCGGACAGCCTAGAGGCACCCGACGACCGGGCCGATCACACCGGACGGGCGGTGCGGCCCGGCGCGAGCACCGGTGGGGCGGTGGACCGCCGCGGCCAGCAGCGAGAACGGTGTGCTCGGGGTTCACGTCGCACAGGGCGAACCCGTCACCGGCGGGGTTCACGCCGTCGGCGCGCCCGCGGTTCAGGCCGAGCGCACCGAACGCACCCAGTTGCGCAGCAGCTCCGCACCGGCGTCGCCGGACTTCTCCGGGTGGAACTGCGTCGCCGACAGCGGACCGTTCTCCACCGCGGCGACGAACGGGGCCCCGTGCTCGGCCCACGTCACCAGCGGAGGCGCCATCCGCCCGCCCGTGGTGTCCGCCATCTCCCAGCGCTGCACGCCGTAGGAGTGCACGAAGTAGAACCGCTCCTCGCGCAGGCCCTCGAACAGGACGGTGCCCTCGGGGGCGTCCACGGTGCTCCACCCCATGTGCGGCACGACCGCCGCGGGCAGCCGCTCCACCGTGCCCGGCCACTCCCCCAGCCCGGCGACGCCGTGCGCGTCGCGCTCCGTGGACGACTCGAACATCACCTGCAGCCCGACGCAGATCCCCAGCACCGGCCGCCCACCGGCCAGCCGTCGGTCCACGACCTGGTCACCACGCACCGCGCGCAGCGCCTCGGCCACCGCCGCGAAGGCGCCCACGCCCGGCACCACCAGGCCGTCGGCCGCCAGCGCGCGGTCGAAGTCCCCCGTCAGCTCCACCTGCGCCCCGGTGCGCTCCAGCGCCCGCACCGCCGAGCGGACGTTGCCGGACCCGTAGTCCAGGACCACGACGTCGGGCGCGGCGCTCACAGCGCCCCCTTGGTGCTCGGCACGCCCTGCACCCGCGGATCGGGTTCCACCGCGTAGCGCAACGCCCGCGCCAGCGCCTTGAACTGCGCCTCCACCACGTGGTGGGGGTCGCGGCCCGCGAGCACCCGCACGTGCAGGCAGATCTGCGCGTGGAACGCGAAGCTCTCCAGCAGGTGACGGGTGAGGGAGCCGGTGAAGTGCCCGCCGATGAGGTGGAACTCCTGCCCGGCCGGTTCCCCGGAGTGCACGCAGTAGGGCCGGCCCGAGACGTCGACGACGACGTGCGCCAGGGCCTCGTCGAGCGGCACGGTGGCGTCGGCGAAGCGGCGGATGCCCGCCTTGTCCCCCAGGGCCTGCCGGAACGCCTGCCCCAGCACGATGGCGGTGTCCTCGACGGTGTGGTGCACGTCGATGTGGGTGTCGCCGCTGGCGCGGACCGTGAGGTCCATCAGCGAGTGCTTGCCCAGCGCCGTGAGCATGTGGTCGTAGAACGGCACCGTCGTGGCGATGTCGGTGCGCCCCGTGCCGTCGAGGTCCAGCTCGACGACCACGCTGGACTCCGACGTGGTGCGCTCCACGCGCGCGGCGCGGCGCGCGGCGGTGGGTCCGGTGGTGCTCATCGTCCGGTGACCTCCTCCAGCGCGGTGCGGAACGCGCGCATCTCCTCCTCGGTGCCGACGCTCACGCGCAGCCACCCCTCCGGGCCCGTCTCGCGGATGAGGACACCCTGGTCCAGCAATCCCCGCCAGACGGCGTGCCGGTCCTCGAACCGGCCGAACAGCACGAAGTTCGAGTCCGACGTGGGCGCCTGGAACCCCTTGCCGCGCAACCAGCGCACCGTCTCGTCGCGGCGGTCGCGGAGTTCGTGGACACGCCCGAGCAGTTCCTCCGAGTGCCTCAGCGCGGCACCGGCCACGGCCTGGGTGACGGCGGACAGGTGGTACGGCAGGCGCACGATGCGCAGCGCGTCGACGAACGCCGGGGCGGCCGCGAGGTAGCCCACGCGGGCGCCGGCGAGGGAGAACGCCTTGCTCATCGTCCGGCTCACCGCCAGGTGCCCGAACCGGGGCAGCAGCTCCAGCGCGCTGGGCACGCCCGCGCGGCGGAACTCCGCGTACGCCTCGTCCACGACGACCACGCCGTCGGTCACCGCCTCGGCGACCGCCTCGACGACCTCCAGCGGCAGCGCCGTGCCCGTGGGGTTGTTCGGGCTGGTGAGGATCACCACGGACGGGCGGTGCTCGGCGATGGCCGCGCGGGCGTGGTCGACGTCGAGGGTGAAGTCGTCCTCGCGGCGGCCGGTCACCCAGCCGGTGAGGGTGTCGCGGGCGTACTCCGGGTACATCGAGTACGTCGGCGCGAAGCTCAGCGCCGTGCGCCCCGGCCCGCCGAACGCCTGCAGGACGTGCAGCATCACCTCGTTGGAGCCGTTGGCCGCCCAGATCTGCTCCGGGGTCAGCTCCACGCCCGACTCCCGGCGCAGGAAGGCGGCGAAGTCCGCGCGCAGGGCGGGGAAGTCCCGGTCCGGGTAGCGGTTCAGCCCGGCCGCGGCCCCCGCGACGGCGCGGGCGATGTCGGCCACCACGGCGGGCGAGGGGGCGTGCGGGTTCTCGTTGACGTTGAGCAGCACCGGCACGTCGATCTGCGGCGCCCCGTAGGGGTGCTCGCCGCGGATGCCGTCGCGCAGGGGGAGGTCGGCGAGGGTCGTCGCCGCGGCTGGGCGGGTGGCGGGCTCGGCGGTCACCGGGCGATTGTCCCAGAGTCGCGGACGTGCCCGGACCTCGGCGTCAGCCCTGCTGCTGCCGCCCCCGCGCCATCCGCCACGCCGCCCGCCACCGGGAACCCGTCCCGCCCTCGAGGGCACCGGCCACGCCGGCGGGGTCGAGCCGGCCCAGCAGCAGGCGCTGCACGTCGTCGGGCCACGACGACAGCAGCAGCCCGGCCCGCGGGTCCTGCTGCCGCACCCCGCCGCGCCAGCCCTGCGCGCTCACCGCGTCCGCCCCGGCGGTCAGCACCACGACGTCGGCGCCCTGCACCAGCCGCGACAGCTTCGCGGCGGCCCGCCCGGCGTCGGCCGGACCGACGGCGCCGCCGCCCGCGGGCACCAGGACGCACCCGGCACCTGCGACCGGCACGACGTGCGCCCGGACCCGCGCCAGGGTGCAGACCCCGGCGAGCCGCTCGGCGTCGGCCACCGGCACCACGAGCACCGAACGCGGTGCCTCGCTCATGCGAAACGGGCCGTGACGGCCTGCCCGTGCGCGGGCAGGTCCTCCGCCTCGGCCAGCGCGACCACGTGGCCGGCGACCTCGCGCAGCGCCTCCGCGGAGTAGTCCACGACGTGGATGCCGCGCAGGAACGTCTGCACGCCCAGGCCGCCGGAGTGACAGGCGCTGCCGCCGGTGGGGAGGATGTGGTTGGACCCGGCGCAGTAGTCGCCCAGCGACACCGGCGAGTGCGGGCCGACGAAGACCGCACCGGCGTTGCGGACCCGCGCCGCGACCGCACGGGCGTCGGCGGTCTGCACCTCCAGGTGCTCGGCGGCGTAGGCGTCGACGACCGCCAGCCCCGCCTCGACGTCGTCGACGAGCACGACCGCGGACTGCCGGCCGGCCAGGGCCGCGCGGATGCGCTCGGAGTGCTTGGTGGCGGCGACCTGCGCCGCCAGCTCGGCGTCCACGGCATCGGCCAGCCGCTGCGAGGGGGTGACGAGGACCGCCGCGGCGAGGGTGTCGTGCTCGGCCTGGCTGATGAGGTCGGCGGCGACGTGCGCGGCGTCGGCGGTGTCGTCGGCCAGCACCGCGATGTCGGTGGGACCGGCCTCGGCGTCGATGCCCACGACGCCCTGCACGTAGCGCTTGGCCGCCGCGACGTAGACGTTGCCCGGGCCGGTGACCACGTCGACGGGGGCGACGACGAGGGTGCCGTCCGCGTCGCGGGCGCCGTAGGCGAACATCGCCACGGCCTGCGCGCCGCCGGCGGAGTACACCTCATCCACCCCCAGCAGGGCGCAGGCGGCGAGCACCGTCGGGTGCGGCAGGCCGCCGAACTCCCGCTGGGCGGGGCTCGTGACGGCGATGGAGGCCACCCCGGCCTCCTGGGCGGGGACCACGTTCATCACGACGCTGCTGGGGTACACGGCGATGCCACCGGGCACGTAGAGGCCCACGCGCCGCACCGGGACCCATCGCTCGGTGACGGTGCCACCGGGCACGACCCGGGTGACGCTGTCCTCGCGGCGCAGGCCGCGCTGCACGGTGCGGACCCGGCGGATCGTCTCCTCCAGCGCGGCGCGCACCGCCGGGTCCAGCGCGGCCAGGGCCGCACCGATCGCCGCGGCCGGGACCCGCAGCGAGGTCAGGCGCACGCCGTCGAAGCGCTCGGTGTACTCCAGCACCGCGGCGGTGCCGCGCTCGCGGACGGCCTCGCAGATCGGGCGGACCGCGTCCACGGCGGCGGAGACGTCCAGCTCCGCGCGCGGCACGACGCCGCGCAGGGTGACGGGGTCGAGGTCTCGGCCGCGCAGGTCGATGCGGCGCAGGGTCGTGGTCACGCCCCCAGCCTACGGCGGGGCGGCGCCCACCCCGTGCCGCGTCAGCGGGGTCCGACGAGCAGCTCGCCGTCCACGACCGTCACCGCGCGGCCGACCAGTTCCACCCGGTCCTGGCGCAACCGCACGCGCAGCTCCCCGCCGCGGCGCGACACCTGGTGGCACAGCAGGTCCGTGCGCCCGAGGCGCTGCGCCCAGAACGGCGCCAGGGCGCAGTGCGCGCTGCCGGTCACCGGGTCCTCCGGGACGCCGACGCGGGGGGCGAACACCCGCGAGACCACGTCCGGGGCGGGGGCGTCGTCGTCGGTCAGCACGACGTCCTCGGCCGCCGGGGTGCGGCGCACCTCGGCGGTGACGACGACGCAGCGGGCGTCGACGGCCATCAGGGCCACCGTGTCCGGCGACATCGACCGCAGCTGCACCTCGTCGTCGACGCGCACGAGCACGTCGACGCCGTTGGACTCCACCTCCGCCGGCTCCACGCCCAGGGCGGTGCGCAGGTGGGCGGTGACGGGGCCGGCGACCCCGCCCGCCAGCGGGGAGGTCGGCTGGGCGGGGAAGTCCATGACGACCGCGCCGTCGTCGCCGATCCGGGCGCGCAGCTCGCCGCTGCGGGTGTCGAAGGCGAACGGCCCGGCGATCCCGTCCTCGGCCAGCGCGGCGGCCGTGGCGAGGGTCGCGTGCCCGCACAGGTCGACCTCCGTGACCGGCGTGAACCAGCGCAGGCCCCAGCGCCCGCGCTCCCCCGGCACGGCGAACGCCGTCTCCGACAGGTTCAGCTCCGCCGCCACGCTGCTCATCCACGCCACCGGCGCGGGGGCGTCCAGCACGACGACGCCGGCGGGGTTGCCGGCGAAGGGCCGGGGCGTGGCGGTGCCGCCGATGACCGGGGCGGGCACGAAGGCGTCGACGATCCGCAGGCGCACGGCGGCCAGCGTAGGTGCGGGCCGGCGCCTCGACGAGCGGGGAACGGACCGTAGGCTGCTGACGTGACGCGCCGACTCCCCCTCTTCCCCCTGGGCACGGTGCTGTTCCCCGGGCTGGTGCTGCCGCTGAACGTCTTCGAGCCCCGCTACCGCGCCCTGGTGGAGGACCTCGTCGCCGCCGGCGGGGAGGAGCCGCGCGGCTTCGGGGTGGTCGCCATCCGCGCCGGGCACGAGGTGGGCGCGGACAACGTGCACGCCATGCACGACGTCGGCTGCGTCGCGCAGCTGCGCGAGGTCACCGAGCTCGACGACGGCCGCTACGAGATCGTGACCGTCGGCACCTCCCGGTTCAGGGTCACCGGCATCGACGACGCCGCGGGCACCCCCTACCTCACCGCGCTCGTGGAGCCCTACGGGCAGGACCCCGCGCTGGAGGAGGACGCGGCGGCGGACCCCGCCGCGGAGGTGCTCGCCGCCTCCGTCCGCGAGCGCTTCGCGCGCTACCGCGAGAACCTCGACATCGGCGGCACGGAGGCCCCCGAGGACCCCTCCGTGCTCTCCTACCTGGTGGCGGCGGCGATGGTGCTGGAGACCCGCGACCGCCAGCGCCTGCTGGAGGAACCCGACACCCGCAGCCGCCTGCGCTCCGAGCTGGACCTGCTCAAGCGGGAACTGCTGCTCGTGGAGGCCCTGGGCGCCGTGCCGGCCACGGAGCTGCCGGCCTTCCCCGCCACGTTCAACTGAGGCCGGCGGTGGGCAGGAGGACTCCTCCCGGGGCGGAGCGCGGCGCCACCCCCGCCGTGCGTGCCGCCGCGGCCGCGGGCGTCGCCCACACCGTGCACGCCTACGAGCACGCCGACGGGGGCACCGACTTCGGCGCCGAGGCCGTGCGCGCCATGGCCGGGCTCGCGGGTGCCGAACCGGAGCAGATCTTCAAGACGCTGCTCGCGGACGTCGACGGTCAGCTCCACGTCGCCGTGCTGCCCGTGCCGTGGCGGCTGGACCTGAAGGCGCTCGCCGCCGCGGTCGGCGGCAGGCGCGCCGCGATGGCCGAGCCCGCCCGCGCCGAGCGGTCCAGCGGTTACGTCCTGGGCGGCATCAGCCCGCTGGGGCAGCGCACCGCCCTGCCCACCGTCGTCGACGAGACCGCGCTGCTGTGGGACACCGTGTTCGTCAGCGCCGGCCGGCGCGGGCTGGAGATCGGTCTGGCACCGCAGGACCTGGTCCGGGTGACCGGCGCCGTGGTGGCGGAGGTCGCGCGCGGCTGACGCGGCGCGCCGCGGTGGGCGACGGCTCGGGACCGGCGGCAGGTCCCGCTCAGCGCCGGCCCCCGCCGAGGTCGGGGTGGGGGGCGGTCGGCCGGTCGACGGCGAGGTCGGCCTCGTCGCCGGCGCGGCAGCCCGCGGGTCCCAGCCCGGTGAGGTTGCGCTCGGCGAGGGCGAGCACCGAGGCGGAGGACGCGGCCACCTCGTTCCTGATCCTCGAGCCGGCGGGCACCGCCTCGTCGAGGAGGGTGAGGACCCGACCTGCGAACCCACCGCGGGGTTCGACGGCCAGCTCCGGTGCGCCGACGAGCTGCATCAGCCCCTCGACCTTGCCCTGCGTGGCCAGGGTGATGGCCGGCACCCCCGCCATCAGCGACATGACGGCCAGGTGCATGCGGCCGGTCACGACCACGGCGGCGCGCCGCGCCAGGCCCCGCACCTGCGCCGGGGTCAGCAGGGTGTCGACCAGCTGCACCTCCCCGGGCGCGAACCGCGCCGCGAGGGCCCGGCACACCGCGAGGTCGTCGGCGTCGCTGCGGGTGACGTGCGGCAGCAGCACGACGTGCATCCCGCGCTCGAGCAGCCCCCGCACGACCTCCACGTAGTCCGCCTGCAGGTCCGTCCCCCGCTTGGCGAAGAGCCCGCTGGCGTTGACCAGCGCCACCGGCGCGCTCACACCCGCGAGCAACCGCTCGGCGGCCGAGGGGTCGACGGAACGTGCGGTGAAGACCACGTCGGCCACCTGGACCACCCCGCGCACGCCGTCCCCGCGCAGCCGCGCGGCCGACGCCGGGTCGCGGGCCAGGAGCTGCACCCCGGCGCGCTCGGCGCGGCGCAGCTCGCGGCGGGCCGCCCGGCGGGGCGAGGTGCTCCAGCTGAACCCGATCACCCTGGTGTCCAGCCCGGCGCCGGCCGCCGTGGCGACGAGCGCCGAGCGGCGCACCGAGGCCGGCAGGGAGTAGTTGCCGTCCATGACGTCGGCACCGATCAGCGAGACGTGGGTGGCCCTGGCGAGGGCCGCGCCGTAGCGGCGCACCGACGCACGGTGGGCCGCGCCGGTGCCGTAGACGAGGTGCGGCGCGTCGAGCAGTTCCACGCGCCCGGCGAGCGCCGCGGGCAGGTCCGGTCGCTGCCCGAGCGGTACGGCCAGCAGGACCGGCAGTTCCGTGCGCTCCAAGAGCGCCTCCAGCAGCGCCTGGTCGCCGAT
>NZ_BAABIL010000440.1:0-5578 GCF_039542765.1 Kineococcus glutinatus | reverse complement strand
GGCGGGCGCCACGGCCTCGCTGCCCGTGCCGGCGGGCAGGGGGGCCAACTGCTCCCCCGGGTCCGGGACCTCGACAGTCACCTCGTAGTGCTCCTTCGCGAAGAATCCGGCGACACCACCGGAGCGGATGCGCTCGGCACGCACGACGCGAGTGCCCTCGCCGTGCTCGTCACGGGCCCTGGCCAGCAGCTCGCCCAGGTCCGAACCCTCAAGATGCAAGTGCGTGGACATGCCTCACCGATCCGATCGTCTCGATCCGGGCGTGCGTGCTGACCTCGTGGTACGAGAGGACGTGCAGTCGCGGCAGCGCGACCTTGATGAGGCGCCGCAGCGGCGAGCGCAGCGACGGGGCGCAGACGAGCACCGCCTGCAAGCCGGCCTGCTCGGCGCGCTCGAGGCAGGAGGTCGTCTCGGTGACGAGGTGGTCGACCGTCGCGGCCTCGAGGGCGAGGTTCATGCCGTGCTCGCCCGGCCGCAGCGACTCCGCCAGGGAGTGCTCCAGCATCGGGTCCAGCGTGATGACCCGCAGGACGCCGTCCTGCTCGTGGACACCGGCCACGGCCGGGCCGAGCGCGCCCCGGGAGGCCTCCACCAGGCCGTCGAGGTCGGAGCCCTGCTTGGCCCGCAGCGACAGCGCCTCGAAGATGCGGGCCAGGTCGCGGATCGGCACGCTCTCGTCGAGCAGGGCCTGCAGCACCCGCTGGACCTCGCCCAGGCTGAGCACGGCGGGGGTGAGCTCGTCCACCACCGCCGGGTGGGTGCGCTTGAGGGTGTCCACCAGCGAGCGCACGTCCTCCCGGCCCAGCAGGCGCGGGGCGTTGCTGCGGACGATCTCGCCGAGGTGGGTGATAAGGACGCTGGCGCGGTCGACGACCGTGGCGCCGGTGAGCTGCGCCTGTCCCCGCAGCTCGCTGGGGATCCACTTGCTCTGCAGTCCGAAGACCGGCTCGATCGTGGCGCGGCCGGGCAGGCCGTCGAGGTTGTCGCCCAGGGCGAGCACCTGTCCGGGCGGGGCCATGCCGCGGCCGACCTCGACGCCGGAGATGCGCACCGCGTAGGTGGAGACCGGCAGGTCGAGGGAGTCGCGGGTGCGGACCGGCGGCAGCACGACGCCCAGCTCCAGGGCCACCTTGCGGCGCAGCGCGCGCACCCGGTCGAGCAGGTCGCCGCCGCCGGCGGTGTCGACGAGGTCGACCAGGTCGGGGGCGAGGACGAGCTCCAGCGGGTCGACCCGCATCTCCTCGACGAGGGCCTCGGTGGCGTCGACGACGGGTCCGACGGGCACCGGGGCGACGGCCTCGGCGGCGGCGAGCTTCGCGTCGCGCTTGGCGATGCGGGAGGCGGCGACGAAGGCCAGCGTGCCGACGACGAAGAACGGCAGCTTGGGCATGTGCGGGATGAGGGCCAGCACGATGGCGGCACCGCCGGCGATCTGCAGGGCCATCTTCTGCTGCGACAGCTGCTTGATGGCCTCGGAGCCGAGGTCGCCGTTGCTCGTGGAGCGGGTGACGATGAGGCCGGTGGCCACCGACAGCAGCAGCGCGGGGACCTGGGAGACCAGGCCGTCACCGATGGACAGCAGCGCGAACTTGTTGATCGACTCCGCCGGGGCCAGGCCCTGCTGGACCATGCCGATCGTGAAGCCGCCGATCAGGTTGATCAGCGTGATGATGATCGCCGCGATCGAGTCGCCCTTGACGAACTTCGAGCCACCGTCCATGGCGCCGTAGAAGTCCGCCTCGGCGGCCACGTCGGCGCGGCGCTGGCGGGCCTCCGCCTCGTCGATGAGGCCGGCGTTGAGGTCGGCGTCGATCGCCATCTGCTTGCCGGGCATCGCGTCGAGGGTGAAGCGGGCGCCGACCTCGGCGACGCGCTCGGCACCCTTGGTGATCACCACGAACTGGATGACGATGAGGATCAGGAAGACCACGAGGCCGATGACGAGCGAGCCGGAGATCACGAAGTGCCCGAAGGCCTCGATGACCTTGCCCGCGTAACCGTCGGAGAGCACCAGCCGGGTCGCCGCCACGTTGAGGCCGAGCCGGAAGAGCGTCAGCACGAGGATCAGCGAGGGGAAGACCGAGAAGTCCAGGGCCCGCTTGACGAACATGCAGATGAGCAGCGCCACCAGGGAGGCGGTGATGTTCGTCGCGATGAGGATGTCGAGCAGGACCGCCGGCAGCGGCACCACGAGCAGCAGCACGATGCCGACGACGCCGATGGGCATCGCCAACTGGGTGAGGTTCCGACCTAGCACTGCACCGTCCCGGGTTCACCGGCCTCCCCGGGGGGAGTACCGTCCGACCGGCCTGTCCGTGGCCCTGCGTGCCGTCCTGGCTCCCCTCTTCTCGGCACGGGCGGCGCCGGACTTGAGGCGCCGCCCGGGCGGCGCGGACGGGTGAGCCCCACCGCTCCGCCGGCCGGGGACGTGCCGGCCACCGCGTCGGCAGAGCCCCGGTGCCGCGCGGGCACCGGGGCTCTGCCGGGGGGTGGACCGGTCGTGCCGGCCGGCCGGGCACATCGGCCGGGCAGGTCAGCTGGGCACCGTGAGCGGCTCGCCGCCGCTGAGCAGGCTGCCGCGGGTGCGCAGGCTCATCACGAAGGCCAGGACCTTCGCCACGGCCGCGTAGAGGTCCGCGGGGACCTCCTGGCCGACCTTGACGTCCTTGTACATGGTGCGGGCCAGCGGGATGTCGCGCACGAGCGGGACGTCGTGCTCGCGGGCCTTCTCGCGGATCTTGTCCGCGATGGCACCGGCGCCCTTGGCGACGACCCGCGGTGCGCCCTTGGCCGGGTCGTAGCGCAGCGCGACGGCGATGTGGGTGGGGTTGACCACGACGACGTCGGCGTCGGCGACGTCGGCCATCATGCGGTTGCGGGACATCGCCAGCTGCTTGGACTTGATGGCGCCCTTGAGCAGCGGGTCGCCCTCGGCGTTCTTGTACTCCTGCTTGATGTCCTCCTTGCTCATCCGCAGGCTCTTCATGACCTTGCGGCGGCTCATCGCGTAGTCGGCACCGGCGATGACGAGACCGAGGAAGACGACGATGCGCAGCAGCGAGCCGATGGCGTCGCCCGTCGCCGACAGCACCCCCTCCAGCGGCATGACGCCGGCCGCGACCAGGTGGGGGGCCAGGCCCCGCAGCACGCTCCAGAGCACCAGGCCCAGCACGCCCACCTTCGCGAGCGACTTCGCCAGCTCCCACAGCGCGTGCGGGCCGTAGTGCTGCTTGATGCCGCTGATGGGGTTGAGGGTGCTGAACTTGGGCTTGAGCCGCTTGGGGGCCAGGTGCAGCCCGCCCTGCATCGCCCCCGCGACGACGGCCGCCAGGACCGTGGCCGCGGCGACGGGTGCCACGACCAGCGGCACGCCCTTGAAGCCGGTGGTGAGGGAGACCAGCGCGCGGGCGGGCTCGGGGTCGGCCGCGACGGCCGGCACCAGGGCGAAGAGGGAGCGGCCGAGCTCCTCGCCGGAGTCGATCGCCATCGGCAGCAGCAGCGCCCCCGCGGCGGTGCACAGCCAGGCCGACAGGTCGGCGGTGCGGGGGGTGTTGCCCTCGTCCTTCGCCTGCTTGAGGCGTTTGCCGGTCGGCTTCTCGGTCTTCTCACCGCTCACGTGCTCACCTCCTGCGTGGGGGGTCCGTCGGACCCGTCGGGCCGGTCGTGGGGTTGGTCGCGGGGCCGGTCGTGGGGTTGGTCGCGGGGCCGGTCGCGGGGCCCGGGGGCCACAGCGGTCACACGGGTCCCGTGCGGCGCAGCGGTGCCGACCGCGGTGTCACCGGAAGGCGGCCAGCAGGCCCGTCGCGGACTCGACCGCGGCGCTCACCGGGCCGGGCAGCAGCGCGAACGCGAAGCCGCCCAGGGTGAGCGTCACCATGATCTTCAGCGGGAAGCTCATGGAGAACGCGTTGAGGGCGGGGGCCGCGCGCGACAGCAGGCCCAGGCCGATGTCGGTGATGAAGAGGACCGCGATCAGCGGTGCGGCGATCTGCAGGGCCGCGGCGACCATCTGCACGATGCCCTCGGTGTACAGCTGGGAGGCGGTCCCCATCGAGATCCCCCCGGTCAGCGGGACGACCTCGAAGGTCTTGAGCAGCCCCTGCAGCACGATGAGGTGCCCACCGGTGACGACCAGCAGCGCGATCGAGGTCGCCTGGTAGAGCTTGCCGAAGATGGCCGTCTGGTTCTGCAGCAGCGGGTCGTACGCGCTGGCCATCTGGAACCCGCCGAAGAGGTCCAGCAGGTCACCGGCGGCCTGGACGGCGGCGAAGGCGAGGGCGCACAGCGCGCCCATCACGGCCCCCACGAGGGCCTGCTGCAGCACCGCCGAGATGAGCGGACCCGGCTCGGCCGCGGGGACCTGGTCGCGCAGCTGCACCGCCAGCGGCAGCGTGACGGCCACCGCGACCATGGCCTTGACCCGGCCGTTGACCGCGCGGTTGGAGAAGGGCGGCGCCAGCATCATCCACGACACGACGCGGACGGACGAGAGCAGCATCGCCAGCAGCAGGTCGAGGGGGACGTCGATGCCGGTGCCGGTGCCCTGCACGCCTCAGCCCCCGTGGCTGAGCAGCGCGGGGATCTGCTCGTAGAGGTTGCTCGTGTAGGTCGTCAGCTCGTGCAGCATCCAGCGCCCGCAGACGACGAGGACCACCCCCACGGCGACGGCCTTGGGCACGAAGGAGATCGTCTGCTCCTGGATCTGCGTGACGGACTGGAACAGGGAGATCGCGAAGCCGACGGCCAGGGCGGTGAGCAGCATCGGTCCGCAGAGCTTGGCGGCGAGGACGAGAGCGCCCATCCCGATGTGGATGACGGTCACGTCGGTCATCGCTGTGCCTTCCGGTCGAGGAGGGGTGGGAGGGCGGCGGTCAGCCGTTGTAGCTGGCGACGAGCGACTTGATGATCAGTCCCCAGCCGTCGACCATCACGAAGAGCAGCAGCTTGAAGGGCAGGGCGACCGTGACCGGCGGCAGCATCATCATGCCGAGCGACATCAGCGCCCCGGAGACCGCGATGTCGATCACCAGGAACGGGATGAAGATGACGAACCCGATGATGAAGGCCGAGCGCAGCTCCGAGAGCGCGAAGGCCGGCACCAGGGTGGTCATCGGCACCTCGGCGCGGTTCTGCGGCATCTCCCGCTTGGCGGCCTTCGTCATGAGGGCCAGCTCTTCCTTGCGGGTCTGCTTCAGCATGAACTCCTTCAGCGGCGCCTGGCCGTCGGTGAAGGCGGCCGTCGCGGTCTTCTCGCCCTTGAGGTAGGGCTGCACCGCGGCGTCGTTGACGGCCGAGAACGTCGGCGCCATGACGAACATGGTCAGGAACAGCGCCAGGCCGGCCAGCACCTGGTTCGGCGGGGTGCCGGTGAGGCCGAGGGCGTTGCGGGTCAGGCCCAGCACCACGAGGATCTTGGTGAAGCTGGTGGTGAGCAGCAGCAGCGAGGGCGCCACGGACAGCACCGTCAGCGCGATGATGATCGTGACCGACTGGCTCGGCGTGCCGTTGACCCCGTTGAGGCCGGCCGCTGGTCGGTTACGAACGGGGCGAGGACCTCGCCGCCGCCCGGCACGCGGGG
>NZ_BAABIL010000439.1:0-3451 GCF_039542765.1 Kineococcus glutinatus | reverse complement strand
AGCATGATGACGAAGCCGACCACCCCCACGACGACGTTCGGGGTGGCTACTCCGATGACGAGCAGCACGAGTCCTGCGACGAGGGCAGCACCGCCCACGAGGAGTCGTCGACGCGCGGTCTGGGCGCGGTGCGACCCGCGCATGGCCGACGCGAACTTCGGATCGTCCGCGGACAGCGCGCGCTCCATCTGCTCGAGCAGACGCTGCTCATGGTCCGAGAGCGGCACCTGTACCTCCTGGCGTGCGCACGGTGAGCTACAACCATAAGTCTCCCGACACGTTGGGGAAACTCGATCGAGGTGGGCGGGGACCGGCCCAGCCCTCCCCGTGCAACGTCCCGGCCGCCGCGGAGTTCCCGGACCGCCCCGGACCGGCCCCGGACCGGCCCCGGACCCGCCCCGGAGGACCTCAGCGGCGGGCGTGCAGGTGCAGGTGCGCGGCCAGCGGCAGCAGTTCCTCCACGTGCGCGGCCTGCGCGTCCAGGCGCCGCAACAGGTCGAGGTCGGCGTCGGAGCCCACGCTGGCGCCGGGCACCAGCTCGGAGAAGGTCCGCACGCCCTCCACCTGCGTCACGGTGAACCCCGCCTCCACGGCCAGCGCGGTGACGGCCGCCCGGTCGAGGCGGCGGCGCAGCGGATCGGCCGCACCCCAGCGCCGGTCCGGGTCCTCCAGCAGCCGCAGGGCCTGGGCGGCGGACCCGCTGAGGGCCCGTGCCAGCACGGCCGCCGGCCACTGGGCGACGAGCAGGCTGAGCGACCCACCCGGCCGCAGCGCCCCGGCGGCGGCGCGCAGCGTGGCGAGCAGCTCGTCGACGACCTCCAGGACCCCGTGGCAGAGCAGCAGGTCGGCACCGGCGGCGGGCAGCAGGGCCGCCAGGTCGGTGGCATCGCCCTGCACGCCGCGCACCCGGGCGGCCACGCCCGCCTCCGCGGTGCGCTGGGCCAGGGCGGCCAGCGCGTCGGGGCTGGGATCGACGACGGTGACGGTGTGCCCCAGGGAGGCGATGCGCACGGCGAGCCCGCCGGTGCCGCCACCGAGGTCGACCACCGAGCACCGCCGCTGCCCGTCGGATCCGGTGGCGCACCCCTCCAGCAGCCGCCGCACGCCGTCCCACAGCACCGCCGACGCCCGGGTCCCGCTGCGGTCCTTCGACACGCGCTCCTCCTGGATGCTCGCGGGGCTGCCCGCGGGTCCGGTACCGCCCCCACCGGGCGGCGCGCGCCCGCGCCCCGCGCCCACCCTAGACAGCGCCCGCCGCGGGACCGGGCCGGACGCACCCACCGGAGGGGCGCCTCAGCCACCCGGGACGGGTGGGGGCAGCAGCGGGACGGGCGGGAGGCCGAGCACGGTCTCCACGGCCCGGTGGAACGCCTCGGCCTGCCGCATGACCTCCTCGGCCGACTCCTCGTCGACCACCTCGTGCCGGCCGGCCTCGATGGCCGCGCGCCGCTGCGCGGAGGCGGCGAACACGGCGGCCCACCCGGCGAGCTCGGGAGCCACGAGCGGCAACGTCTCCCACGCGCTGCGGGGCGTGCTGCCGCCACGGCGGGGACGCGGGCGACCGCGCACGGCCAGCACGGCGGCGGCGCAGCGCAGGGCGGCGAGGTGGGCGTGGAGGTACCGCTCGGCGACGCCCTCGCTGCCCCAGGACTCCAGCAGGTCCAGCCGGGAGCGCTCCAGCAGGTCGAAGGCGGCCGGGGTGATGGGCAGGCGCTCGGCCGGGGCGGCGGCCGGGGCGGCCGCGGCGCCGGTGCGGGAGGGCGGGGTGCGGATGGTGGGCATCGTCGGGCTCCTCAGTCGCTGACGCACAGCAGCCGGCACGAGGCGCCGCCCGCCGTGGGACACCGGTACGACCCCCGGTGCCCCATCACACCCCACGGGTACGACAGAGCCCTCGGCTGAGGAGTCGGGGGAAGACGACTCGACGGTGGTGCCCCCGGTGGAGCGGCCTGCGGGAGCTTCCCCTTCTCCCGCAGACCGCACCGCCGGCTGCACCACCCCGTTCGAACGCGTGTTCGAACGGTTCGACGATACACCTCACCCCCCGCGCGGCGTCAACGGCGGAGGGTGACGGACGGCCCGGGATGGCGGACGGCGGGGATCAGCCCATGTGCGGGTAGCGGTGCTCGGTGGCCGGCACGAAGGTCTCCTTGATCGAGCGGGGGCTCGTCCAGCGCTGCAGGTTCAGCGCCGAACCCGCCTTGTCGTTGGTGCCCGAGCCGCGGCCGCCGCCGAAGGGCTGCTGCCCGACGACGGCACCCGTGGGGCGGTCGTTGACGTAGAAGTTGCCCGCCGCGAACCGCAGCACCCGCTCGGCGTGCGCGATCGCCGCGCGGTCCTGCGCCACGAACGCCCCGGTGAGGCCGTACGGGGCGCCCGACTCCGCCGCCACCAGCACCCGCTCGTAGTCGCCGTCGTCGTAGACGTGCACGGACAGCACCGGCCCGAAGTACTCCGTGCGGAAGCTCTCGTCGCCGGGGTCGTCGGCCAGCAGCACCGTGGGGCGCACGAACCAGCCCACCGAGTCGTCGTAGCCGCCCCCGGCCGCGACCGCCACGCCCGCCGCGGCGCGGGCCCGCTCGATCGCGTCGACGTTCTTGCGCCAGGCGCGCGCGTCGATCAGGGCACCGGTGAAGTTCGACAGGTCCCGCACGTCGCCCACGGTCAGCGCGTCGGTCTGCTCGCAGAACTCCCCGCCCATCCGCCGCCACACCGAGCGCGGCACGTAGGCGCGGGAGGCCGCGGAGCACTTCTGCCCGGAGTACTCGAACGCCCCGCGCAGCAGCGCCACCCGCAGCACGTCCGGATCGGCCGAGGGGTGCGCCAGCACGAAACCCTTGCCGCCGGTCTCCCCCACCAGCCGCGGGTAGGTGCGGTAGCGCGGCAGGTTGCGGCCCACCTCCTGCCACAGGTGCTGGAACGTCGCGGTGGAACCGGTGAAGTGGACGCCCGCGAGCCCCGGGTCGGCGAGAACCACGTCGGAGACCACCGGCCCGGTGCCGTGCACGAGGTTGACCACGCCCGGCGGCAGCCCGGCCGCCTCCAGCAGCCGCATCGTGAAGTGCGCCGCGAACGCCTGGGTGGGCGAGGGCTTCCAGACCACGACGTTGCCCATGAGGGCCGGTGCCGTCGGCAGGTTGCCGGCGATCGCGGAGAAGTTGAACGGCGTGACGGCGTAGACGAACCCCTCCAGCGGCCGGTGGTCGGTGCGGTTCCACGTGCCCGGGGAGCTGACCGGCTGCTCGGTGAGGATCCGGCGCGCGAAGTGGACGTTGTAGCGCCAGAAGTCGACCAGCTCGCACGGGGCGTCGATCTCAGCCTGCTGCGCCGTCTTGGACTGCCCCAGCATCGTCGCCGCCGCCAGCACCTCCCGCCACGGGCCGGCCAGCAGGTCCGCGGCCTTGAGGAACACCGCGGCCCGGTCCTCGAACTCCAGCGCCGCCCAGCCGGC
>NZ_BAABIL010000438.1:0-3779 GCF_039542765.1 Kineococcus glutinatus | reverse complement strand
CTCGGCATCGTCGGCGTGATCGTGGTGGTCCTGCTGCAGGTCCTCGGCGGCGGGGGCGGCGGCACGGGCACCCAGCTCGCGCCCCTCCTGGAGGAGCTGGGTGAGGGGCAGACCGCGAGCGCGGGCGAGCTCGACGCCTCCTGCCGCACCGGGGCCGACGCCAACGCGAGCGCCGAGTGCGCCGTCGTCGCCGACATCGAGTCCATCCAGGACTACTGGGCCGGCGTGCTGGGGACGCGGTACGCGCCCGTCGACACGATCTTCTTCGCCGGGGGGACCGGGACCGCGTGCGGGGCGGCGTCCTCCGGGACCGGGCCGTTCTACTGCCCGGCCGACCAGCTCGTGTACATCGACCTGTCGTTCTTCGACGAGCTGCGCACCCGGTTCGGCGCCGAGGGCGGTGCGTTCGTGAACTCCTACGTCCTGGCGCACGAGTACGGCCACCACGTGCAGAACCTGCTCGGCACGGCGAGCAGCGTTCCGCCCGGCGACGCGGGCCCCGACAGCGGCAGCGTGCGGCTGGAGCTGCAGGCCGACTGCTACGCCGGGACGTGGGCGAACCACGCCACCACGGTGCCCGACGACTCCGGCGCCCCCCTCATCGCCGAGATCACCGCCGACGACGTCGACCGCGCCCTGGACGCCGCCGGCCGCATCGGGGACGACTTCATCCAGACGAACCTCGGCGACGGCGGCACCGACCCGAGCACGTACACGCACGGCACGTCCGAGCAGCGCCGGCACTGGTTCACCACCGGGTTCGAGACCGGTGACCCGGCGCGGTGCGACACCTTCGCCGCGGCGGACCTGGGCTGAGCGGCGGGCCGGTCGACCGGTCCTGACACCGCCCCCTACCGTCGCGGCGTGGACATCGAGTGCTCGTGGCGCGGCGGCGTCGGGGACGGGGAGCTGGAACGGCTGCACGCCGAGGCCTTCGGCCACCCGGTCGGGGACACCCCGTGGGGGCAGCGGCTGGCCCGGTACAGCGTGGGGTGGGTCTGCGCCCGCGACGACGGCCGCCTCGTGGGTTTCGTCAACGTCATCGGCGACGGCGGCGTCCACGCCGTGCTGCTGGACACCGCGACCGCCGCCTCCCACCGCCGCCGCGGCATCGGGCGCCGGCTGGTGGCGACGGCGCGGGACGGTGCCCGGGCGGCGGGCTGCGAGTGGCTGCACGTCGACCACGAGCCGCACCTGGCGGGTTTCTACCGCGACGCGTGCGGTTTCGAGCCGACGGCCGCCGGCCTGCTGCGGCTGTGACGGGCGCGGGGGGTGCGGCTTCACCGGCGCCCCGGGCGCGAACGGCACGCTGCCGCGGAACCCTGGCACGATTCCCGCGTGCGCGCACCGCTCGTCGACCGGCTGGCCGCGGAGATCGCGGCCCTGCGCGGCGACCCGTACGTCCGCGTCGGGATCGACGGCGTCGACGGCGCCGGCAAGACGGTGTTCGCCGACGAGCTGGCCGCAGCCCTGCGCGCCCGCGGCCGGGCGGTGGTCCGCGCCTCCGTCGACGGCTTCCACCGGCCCCGCGCCCTTCGGTACGCGCGCGGGCGCGAGAGCCCGGAGGGTTTCTACCGCGACTCCTACGACCTGGCGGCGCTGCTGCGGGAACTGCTCGACCCGCTGGGCCCCGGTGGGGACGGCGTGCACCGCACCCGCGTGTTCGACGTCGCCACCGACACCTCCGACCCGGCACCTGCCGCGCGGGCGGCCCCGGGGTCGGTGCTCGTCCTCGACGGAATCTTCCTGCACCGCCCGGAACTGCGGGAGCGCTGGAGCTGGTCGCTGTGGCTGGAGGTGGAGCGGGCCACGTCGCTGCGGCGCTGTGCCGAACGCGACGGACGCGGTTCGCCCGACCCGGCGGCGCCGGCGAACCGCCGCTACGTCGAGGGGCAGCGGCTGTACCTGGCCGAGGCGGCACCGCGGCAGCACGCCACCCGCGTCGTCGACAACGACGACCTGGCCGCACCCGTGCTGCTGCGCTGACACGACCCCCGGGGGTCCGTCCCCCGCCGGGGCAGCCGGTCCGTCAGGGCGCGCCGTGGTGGACGGCCTCGACGTTGTTGCCGTCGGGGTCGCGGAAGAACGCGCCGTAGTAGCCCGGGTGGTACTCCGGCCACAGCCGCGGCTCGTGCAGCGGTTCCGCGCCCCGGCGGACCGCGGCGGCGAAGACCTCGTCGACGGCCTCCCGCGACGGCGCCGCGAGCGCGAGGTGCACGGGCCGGGTACCGGGGTCGACGAGGGGGCCGAACCACAGCGGGATGCTGTCACCGCCGGTGCCCAGCCCGATGACGAGGCCCTCGGGGACGGGGAAGCGCATCACCTCCCCCACCCCGAGCGGGGCGAAGACGTCGAGGTAGAACCCGGCCGTCGCGGCGGGGTCGGCGCACTGCAGGGAGAGGTGGTCGATCATGGCCGCGACGCTAGCGACGCCCCCCGACACGGGGAGGCGCGCTCTGGGCGAACGGCCGGTTCCCGGCGCCCCACCCGCCGGTAGCGTCCGGCGCAGGGGTGGGGAACCCGGCGCGAGGACGGAGGTGCGCGGTGGAGCTGCTGGGGACCGGGCTCGTGGGGTCGGGCCCGCTGGGCGTGGTGGTGCTCAACGACTGGATCAGCGACGCCTGGAGCTGGGGGCCGACCCGCCCGTACCTGGACACCGGGCGCTGCACGTGGGCGCTGACCGACCTGCGCGGCTACGGCCGCTCCCGGCACCTGCCCGGCCCGCACGACCTGCGCACGGCGGTCGCGGACGTGCTGGCGCTGGCGGACTCGCTCGGCTGGGCGCGGTTCGCGGTCGTCGGGCACTCGATGAGCAGCCTGGTCGCGCTGCACCTGGCGCAGCACTGCCCCGACCGCCTCGTGCGCGCCGCCGTGCTGTGCCCGCCACCACCGGCGGGGTTCGGCGCCGACGAGGCGGGGCTGGCGGCTCCGCGGGCGGTGGCGCGCGGCGACGACGAGGTGCGCCGGGCGCGGCTATCGCAGATGTGGGGCGAGCGGCTGGGCGCGTCGTGGCTGGAGCTGAAGCTGCGGCGCTGGCGGGAGGCGGCGGACCCGGAGGCGGTGGCCGGCTACGTCGCGATGTTCGCCCGCGACGGCCTGCCGGAGCCCGCCGCGCCGGTGCGGGTGCCGCTGCTGGCGGTGACCGGCGAGGAGGACGTCCCCGTGATGCGCGCCGCGGCGGTGCGGGAGCTGCTGGCGCCGCTGCGCCCGGACGTCGAGGTGGTGCCGCTCGCGCAGGTGGGGCACTACCCGATGCAGGAGGCCCCGCCGCTGCTGGCGGCGGTGCTCGGCCGGTTCCTCGCGCAGGCGCCCGCCGGGACGTGAGCCCGGCGGGCGCCTGCCGCGCGGGGGCGGCTCAGCAGCGGGGGTACAGGCCCGCGTCGCGGTAGGTGGCGGTGTCGGGATAGGCGTTGACGCGCGCCCCGCCGGCGGCGGTCCAGGAGATCCAGCCGCCCTCGAACTGCTGCACGCGGGTGCCGGCCGGGCCGTAGTCGAACTCCCCGGTGACGGGGAAGCCGAGGCAGCCGTTCTCGTAGCCCTGACCGGCCCACGCGTCGCGGATGGCGCCGTACGTGACCCACGCGCCCCAGCGCGCGGTCCAGTAGACGGAGCCGCCCTCGAAGACGGCGTAGGCGCCGGCACCGTTGGGGGTGCGGATCTCCCCGGTGCGGGGGAAGCCCAGCAGGCCGTTCTCCCAGCCCTGGGCGGCGTAGCGGGCCAGGATCTGCCCGTGCACCTCGTGGGCGCCGGTGGCCGGGCTCCAGTAGATGTTGCCGCCC
>NZ_BAABIL010000437.1:0-9777 GCF_039542765.1 Kineococcus glutinatus | reverse complement strand
GCCGCCGGCGCAGGTGGGCGCCGCCTACGAGCGCGCCGGGACCGCGGCGACGCGGGAGGCGCGGCTGCTGACCGGTGCGCTCGTGGCCGCCGCGACGTCGCCGTTGCGGCGGGCGGTGGTGCCCGCGGCGGCGCTGGTGCCACCGGTGTTCGTGGGAGTCGTGGAGAGGTTGGCCCGCTGATGCGCCATGCGTTCACCGTGCGTTCAGCTGCAGTACATCCTATGTTCCGATCGGGGTGTGGAGCAGCCCGGGCCCCCGGGACGAGACGAGGTGACCGCGGTGATGGGGACTGCCGGGTGGTGTCCGCCGGTGGATGACGACGAGCTCGCGGCGCTGCGCAACGAGACGCCCACCGAGCGGATGGACCGCAACTGGGCGGAGCTGCTCCAGGAGCTGCGGGTGGTGCAGACGGGCGTGCAGGTGCTCTCCGGCTTCCTCGTCACCCTGCCGTTCCAGTCCCGCTTCGAGGAGCTGGACGAGTTCCAGCGGCTCGTCTACCTCGTCGCGCTGATGCTCGCCATCGCCGCGACCGGGTTCTTCCTCGCGCCGGTCTCCCTGCACCGGCTCATCTTCCGCCGCAACGCCAAGGCGCGGCTCGTGGCGCTCGGCGACCGGTTCGCCAAGGTGGGGCTGGTGGTGCTCCTGCTCACCTTCACCGCCGTGGCCCTGCTCGTCGCCGACGTCGTCCTCGGCCGCACCGGCGGCGTCGTCGCCGCCGGCGGGGTCGTGCTCTTCATCGGCACCTGCTGGTACCTCGTGCCGGCGCGGGAGCTGCGCACCCTGGGCAGGCGGCGCTCGCGGGAGGGGTGAAGGCGGGCCGGCGCCGCCCGGGAACAGCACCACCCGCTATGTTGTTGCAGCATCAAACAACCGCACCGCTCAGGAGGCACCACCCATGCGCCGCAGGACCTTCGCCCTCGCCGGGACGCTCGTGCTCACCGCCGTCCTGGCCGGCTGCGGGCAGGACGAGGGCGGCTCCGGCAGCGCCTCCACCGGCAGCGGCTCCGGCGCCATCCGGATCGGCACCGAGGGCACCTACTCCCCGTTCAGCTTCCACGACACCGCGACGAACGAGCTCACGGGCTACGACGTCGAGGTCGCCCGCGCCGTCGGGCAGGAGCTCGGCCGCGAGGTCGAGTTCTCCGAGACCACCTGGGACTCCATCTTCGCCGGGCTCGAGGCCGAGCGGTTCGACGTCGTCGGCAACCAGGTGTCCATCACCCCCGAGCGGGAGGCGAAGTACACCTTCTCCGCCCCCTACACCGTCTCCACCGGCGCGATCGTCACCCGCGCCGACGACACCAGCGTCACCTCGCTGGCCGACGTCGCGGGCAAGACCTCCGCGCAGTCGACCACCAGCAACTGGGCGGCGACCGCCACCGGGGCCGGCGCGAGGGTCGAGGCCGTCGAGGGGCTCACCCAGGCCGTCGCCCTGCTCAAGCAGGGCCGCGTCGACGTCACCATCAACGACGACCTCGCGATCCTCGACTACCTCAAGACCTCCGGCGACACCAGCATCAAGATCGCCGCCAGGACCCCGGACCGGACCGAGCAGGCGTTCGCCTTCCGCAAGGAGGACACCGCCCTCGCCGCCGAGTTCGACACCGCGCTGGCGAAGCTGCGCGCGGACGGTACGTTGGCGGAGATCTCGCAGAAGTGGTTCGGGGAGGACGTCTCCGGCCCGGCCGCGGGCTGACCGGTCGCGGCGGCCTGCGGGGCTGACGCACGCATCGGGTTCCCGGGAGGGTCATGGACGGCACCTGGGACCTGGTGCGCGAGTCGCTGGTGCCGCTGCTGCAGGGCACCGTGACCGGCACCATCCCGCTGACGGCGGTCAGCTTCGTCCTCGGCCTCCTGCTGGCGCTCGTCGTCGCCCTCATGCGGCTGTCGGGCATCGCGCCGCTCGCGGCGGCCGCCCGCTGCTACGTCTCGCTCATCCGCGGCACACCCCTGCTGCTGCAGCTGTTCATCATCTTCTACGGCCTGCCCTCGCTCGGGGTGACGATCGACCCGTTCCCCAGCGCCGTCATCGCCTTCAGCCTCAACGTCGGCGGCTACGCCGCGGAGGTCGTGCGGGCGGCCATCCTCGCCGTCCCCAAGGGGCAGACCGAGGCCGCCCTCACCATCGGCATGGACTACGCCACCACCATGCGGCGCATCGTGCTGCCCCAGGCGGCGCGGGTCGCGGTGCCGCCGCTGTCCAACACCCTCATCTCCCTGGTGAAGGACACCTCGCTCGCGTCCGCCGTCCTCGTCACGGAGCTGACGCGCAAGGCGAACGAGCTGGCCGCGCCCACCTACGAGTTCTTCACCCTGTACGTGGTGACGGCCGCCTACTACTGGGTGGTGTGCCTGGGGTTGTCGGCGGTGCAGTCGCGGCTGGAGGTCCGGTTGAACAGGTACGTGGCCCGGTGAGCACCCCCGCGGGCGGCCCGCTGCTGGAGGCGCGCGGGCTGGAGAAGTCGTTCGGGGACAACCACGTCCTGCGCGGCGTCGACGTCCTCGCCGACGCCGGCACCGTCACCGTCCTCATCGGCCCCTCCGGCTCCGGCAAGACCACCGTGCTGCGCTCCCTCAACCTCCTGGAGGTCCCCGACGCCGGCAGCGTCCGGATCGGGCAGGCCCGGATGGAGTTCCCCGCCCCCGGCGGTCGGCCCGACCGCCGCGCCGTCGCCCGGCTGCGCGCGCAGAGCGGCATGGTGTTCCAGGCCCACAACCTCTTCCCGCACCTCACCGTGCTGGGCAACGTCACCGAGGGCCCCGTCGTCGTGCAGCGCCGCCCGCCCGCGGAGGTGCGCGCCGAGGCGCTGGCGCTGCTGGAGCGGGTCGGGCTGGCGGGCAAGGCCGAGCAGTACCCCCACCAGCTCTCCGGCGGTCAGCAGCAGCGCGTCGGCATCGCCCGGGCGCTGGCCATCCGCCCCGCGCTGCTGCTGTTCGACGAACCCACCTCCGCGCTGGACCCCGAGCTCGTCGGGGAGGTGCTCGCCGTCATGAAGGACCTCGCCGACCAGGGCTGGACGATGGTCGTCGTCACCCACGAGATGCGCTTCGCCCGGCAGGTCGCCGACCGGGTGCTGTTCCTCGACGGCGGCGTCGTCGTGGAGGAGGGAGCGCCCGCCGAGGTGCTCGGCGCCCCGCGGCACGAGCGCACCCGGCGGTTCCTGCACCGCCTCGCCGACCCGCTCTGACGTCCGCGCCTGCTTCCCGCGCCCATCTCCGGGTTCGGGCGCTGCGGGGACCCGGTTCGGGCGCCCGAACCCGGAGACGGGCGCGCGGGCGCGGGGGGCGGGGTGCGGCAGGGTGGTCAGCGCGGCCGCCCGGGGCCACCGGCGAGGGCCTCGTACAGGTGGTGGGTGCGTTCGGCGACGCCTGCCCAGCCGAACTCGGCGACGGCTCGCGCCCGGCCGGCCCGGCCCATGCGGGCGGCGCGCGCCGGGTCGGCGGCCAGCTCGTCGAGGGCGGCCGCGAGATCCCGCTCGAAGGCCTCCGGGTCGTCCCGGTCGAGGGGGACGAGGGTTCCGGTGACGCCGTGGTCGACGACCTCGGGGATGCCGCCGACGGCGCTGGCGACCACGGCGGTGCCGCAGGCCATGGCCTCGAGGTTGACGATGCCGAGGGGTTCGTAGACCGAGGGGCAGCAGGACGCCACGGCGTGGCTGAGCACCTGGCGGACCTCCTCCGGTGGCAGCACCGCCGGCACGAGGAAGACGCCGTCGCGGACGGCGGCGAGGTCGTCGACCGCGGCGCCGACCTCGGCGGCCAGCTCCGGGGTGTCGGCCGCGCCGGCGAGGAGGACGAGCTGCACGCGCGGGTGCAGCCGCAGGCCGGCGCGCAGCAGGTGGGGGACGCCCTTCTGGCGGGTGGTGCGCCCGACGAAGGCGACGTAGGGGCGGGTGGGGTCGACCCCGATGCGCCGCAGGACGTCGTCGCCGGGGTCCGGGTGGTAGGCGTCCGTGTCGATGCCGTTGCCGATGACGTGCACCCGTGCCGGATCGATGCCGGGGTAGCAGGCCAGGACGTCGTGGCGGGTCGAGCGGCTGACGGCGATGACCGCGTCGGCGGCCTCGAAGGCGGTCCGCTCCGCCCAGCTCGACAACCGGTACCCGCCGCCGAGCTGCTCGGCCTTCCACGGCCTCATCGGTTCGAGGGAGTGGGCGGTGACCACGTGCGGGATGCCGTGCAGCAGCTTGGCCCAGTGCCCGGCCAGGTTGGTGTACCACGTGTGCGAGTGGACGACGTCGACGTCGGTCACGGCGGCGGCGATGGCGGTGTCCGTCGAGAAGACCCCCAGCGCGGGGTTCGCGCCGGCCAGCCTCGCGTCGTGCTCGCCGTGGGCCGTGGCGCCGTCCCGCGGTTCACCCATGCACTGCACCCGGACGTCGACGCCACGCCGGCGCAGGTGCTCCACGAGGAACCCGACGTGGACGCCGCCCCCGCCGTAGACGAACGGCGGGTACTCCCGGCTCAGCAGTGCGGTGCGCATGGTCGCGGCAGCCCTCCCCAGGTTATGTTTTCACCGTGAGCATAATCAGTGGCGCCAGCACGTCAACAGCCGCGGACCTGCGACGCACCAACCTGTCCCGGGCGCTGCGGGCGGTGCACGGCGCCCGGGGACGGCTGACGCGAGCGGAACTGGGCCGGGAGCTGGGGTGCACCCGCGCGACCGTGGGCGCGCTGGTCGCCGACCTGACCGCGATGGGCCTGCTCGCCGAGACCGTGGCCGCGGCGACCGGTCGGCGGGGTCGCCCGACCACCGCCCTGCTGCCGTCCGCGGACGGCCCGGTGGTGGTGGCCGTGGAGATCGCCACGGACGCGGTGCGGGTGGCGTCGGTCGGCCTGGGGGGCCACCTGGGGGACGTCGAGCGGGCAGCGCTGCGCAGCGGTGCGGTGCCCCACGTGGTGGGCGTGGCGCGTGACGTCCTGGACCGCCGTCTCGCCGTCGTCGGCCCGCGCTGCGCGGGGGTCGGGATCGCCGTGCACGGCGTGGTGGACCGCACGACCAGCGCCGTGTTCGCCGCCCCCGGGCTGGGGTGGGCCGACGTCGAGGTCGACGTGGTCGGGCTCCTCGGGCTGGCAGGCGCACGGTGGGCGCACATCGACAACGTCGCCCACCTGTCCGCCGTGGCCGAGACCGTCCGCGGCAGGGCGCGCGGGGTCGGGACGGTCCTGTTCCTGCACGCCGCCGTCGGCGTCGGCGGATCCCTCGCGGACCGGGGGCGACCCCTGCGCGGGCGCCGCGGCCTCGCCGGCGAGTACGGCCACCTCCCGCTCGGGGAGCAGGGCCTGCCCTGCCGGTGCGGCGGCCGCGGTTGCTGGGAGACCGAGGTCGACCAGGTGGCCCTCGCCCGCGCCGCGGGCCTGTCCGCCACCCCGGCGACCGCGGCCGCGGCGGCGGCCGACGTGCTCGCACGGGCGCGCTCCGGTGAACCGGCGGCGCGCCGGGCCGTGGAGCGGATCGCCGCCGGGCTCGGACGGGGGATCGGGGCGCTGGTCACCGTGCACGACCCCGACCTCGTCGTCCTGGCCGGCCACGGCGCCGACGTCCTCGCAGCCGCCCCGCAGGTCGTGCACGACGCCGCGCGGGCGGCGACCGTGCCCGCGCACCGCGGTGGACCGCCACCGCTGGTGCCCAGCGCCCTGGGCGTGGACGGCGGGCTCGTCGGGGCGGCGGAGGTGGTCTTCGACCACCTGTTCGACACCCTGTTCGACGCCGTGCCCCCCCGGACCGCGGCCCCGTCGGCCGCTCAGCCGGCGGAGGGGGCCCGGTGAACCCCTCCAGCTACGACGAGGAGCTCGACTTCGCCCGCCGGTTCGCCCTCGACGCCGGACGGCAGGTCCTGGCGACCGTCGCGCGGGGCAACCGGGTCCACGTCAAGGCGGACGACACGCCCGTCACGACCGCGGACCGCCTCGTCAACGCGCGCTTCATCGACGAGGTGGGTGCGCGCTTCCCCGGGGACGCCGTCCTGGGGGAGGAGGCCAGCCGCGCCACCGGCAGCTCCAGGGTCTGGGTCGTCGACCCCGTCGACGGCACCCAGCAGCTCATCCTGGCCATCCCGGTGTTCATGGTCTCCATCGCCCTCGTGCACGAGGGCCGGCCCGTCGTCGCCGCGGCCGCCAACCCGTGCACCGGGGAGGTGTACTGGGCCCTCGCCGGCGGAGGCGCCCACCGCGACGGGACGCGCCTGCGCGTGTCGGCGCGCGACGGGACCGCGGAGCCGGCCGTGGTCTGCGCCAGCGGCGCCGTCCCCACCCCGGGCGACCTGAACGCCGACACCCTGCTGCGGGTGGGCGCGCGCCCGCACCGCGCGGCTCCGGTGCGGTTCCCCTGGCCCACCGTCTTCTCCGGCTGCAAGGTCGCCGAGGGCGCGTGGGACGGCGACCTCTACAGCGGCCGCTCCCCGCACGACGTCGCCGCCGTCTGCCTCCTCGTGCGGGAGGCCGGCGGTGCCGTCACCGACCGCCGCGGCGCGGACCAGCGCTACGACGCGCCCGTCGACGGCTGCATCGCCTCCAACGGGCTCGTCCACGACGACCTCGTGCAGCGGTGGACCGCCACGTACCTGCCCCGGCGCTGAGGCGCAGCGCGGGAGCAGGGTCAGCGCAGGGTGTGCTGCCCGCGCGCCGCGGACAGCAGGTCCTCGCGGCCGTCGAGCGTCGTGCGCTCCCTGCCGTGGGCGCGGCCCAGCGCGGTCTCGGCGGCGTCGATGCGCGCCCAGTCCGCCATCGTCAGCGGTGCCCGGTCCCGCCCGCGCAGCAGCTCGTCCAGCGTCGGGCCCTGCGGCGCCGGCCGCGCCAGCAGCTCCGCGGCGTCGGCCAGCACCCGCGCCGCCGTGCGGGTGGCGTCGGCCTTCGCGTCGCCGATGACCCCCACCGGCCCGTGGGCCAGCCACCCCGTGACGTACTCCCCGGGCCCGGCCACCCCGTCCCGCGCCACGCGCCCGTCGACGTTCGGCACGAAGGTCCCGGCGGGGTCCACCGGCAGACCCGGCACCGCCACCACCTTCGAGCCCGCCGCCCGCACCACCGCCTGCGCGGGCAGCACCTCCGTCTCCCCGGTGCCGCGCACCGCGCCGTCGGCCGCCAGGACGTTGCGCTCCACCTCCAGCCCCGTCACCGCCTCCGCGCCCACCACGCGCAGCGGCCGGCGCAGGAAGCGCAGCCGCACCTCCCGGGTGGCGCCGGGGTCGGCGGGGCGCCCGGCCCACTCCCGCAGCACGGCGAGGTTGCGCTCGGCCACCTTCGACACCGGCCCCGCCGGGTCGGCGAGCACCTCCGCGGCGTCCTCCACCACGACGCGGACACCGGGGATCGCCCCCAGCTCGCGCAGCTCCTTCGTCGTGAACGCCGCCTGCGCCGGGCCGCGCCGGGCCAGCAGCACCACCCGCCGCACCCGGCTGGCGTCCAGCGCCTCCAGCACCCGCAGCGGCATGTCGGTGGTGTCCAGCGCGTGCGGGCCCTTGGCGAGGACCCGCACGACGTCCAGGGCGACGTTGCCGGCACCCACGACGACGACCTCCCGGCTGGTGCGCACCAGGTCCGCGATCCGCGCCCCGGTGTCCGGCACCCCGCAGTACCAGCCGACGACCTCCACCGCCGAGACGCAGCCGGGCAGCTGCTCCCCGTCGATGCCGAGCGGGCGGTCCGCGGAGGCACCCAGCGCCCACACCACCGCGTCGGACTGCCCGAGCAGCTCCTCGGCCGTGACGTGGGTGCCCACCTCCACGTCCGCCCACAACCGCACCCGGGGCTCGGACAGGGCGCGCTCCAGCACCGAGCGCAGCGAGCGGATCTTCGGGTGGTCCGGCGCCACGCCGTAGCGCAGCAGCCCGAACGGGGTGGGCAGCCGCTCCACGACGTCGACGCGGACGTCCACCTCGGCCTGCCGGGTGAGGGCGTCCACCAGGTAGGCGCCGGACGGGCCGGCCCCGACGACCGTCACGCGCAGCGGCCGGGGGATGGGCTCGGGCACGGTTCGTCCTCCCGTCGCTGCCGCCGTCGGCGTCGTCGTGGGGGTGACGCTAGGGCGGACCGCGTCCGGGTGTCGAGCCGTCGGCGCCCGCCGCGGGGGACGGGCGCTCAGAAGTTGGAGAAGGCGTGGTGGGCGACGTCGGCGTCGGTGAGCTGGGTGCCGTGGACGGCGACCTCGTCGACGGTGCCGGTGAGGGCGCCGCGCGAGGGGTCGACGTTCGTGCCGCCGCTGCTCCAACCGTAGACCTTGGATGCCCCCCACCGCCAGTACCCGCTGTAGGCGGCGCCGGCGGTGGTCGCCGCGTCCCGGGCCATCAGGGCGCCGTCGAGGTAGAGCTTCGTCCCCGCCGGGCCCATGCTCGCGGCGACGTGGTGCCAGACGCCGTCGGTGACGGCCAGCGGCGTGCGGAGCAGGGAGAACCCCGACGGCTTCGCCACCCCGAACGCCAGGTGCCCGAACCGGTCGACGAACAGCATCCGGTCGGAGGAGGCGGGGGCCGCGGAGGTGCTGTCGGACGCGAAGCCGAGCACCTGCCCGTCGTGCCCGGGCCCGACCCGCAGCCAGCACTCGATGGTGAACGTGTCCGGTGCGGGCTCGGGGGCGCCGCCGGCGCCGCGCACCGCGAAGGCCCCCATCGCCCCGTCGGACGCGACCGCGCTGGAGCCGCCCTGGCCCTGGTCGGGTCCCTGCAGCGCGTCGGTCAGCCCGGCGGTGAGCGCGGCCGCCTCGGTCGTGGTGCCGCTGCCGCCGTTGTGGACCGCCTGCACCTCCGCCGCCGACAGGGCGCGCTGGTAGACGCGGGCGTCGTCGAGGTCGCCGTTCCAGTGGTTGACCGGTCCGCCGTTGGCGGCCTGGCGGCCCAGCGCCAGGTGGCTGCCGGCCGCGAGCACGGTGTGGGGCACCGTGCTCGTGGGCTGGGTGGTGCCGTTGACGTAGAGGGTCAGGGTGCCGGTCCCGCCGGCGGTGGTCGGTGCGGTGTAGACCATCGCCAGGTGCCACCAGACCCCCGCCAGCGTGCTGGACGCCGGCGGCAGCCAGTTCGCGACGACGGGCGGCTGCAGCGTGCTGGACACCGCCGTCATGGTGCTCGCGGCGCGGATCTGCCAGCAGTCGGTGCAGGTGCTGTTGGCGTGGCGGAACATCAGCGCCGCCGCGCTGTTCGTGGGGCCCTCCAGGGCCAGCGCCGCGTAGTCGGTGGCGCTGTCGGTCAACCGGGCCCACACCATCGCCGTGAAGTCCCCGGTGGTGTCGACGGGCATGCGGCCCACCACGCTGCCGGGGCTCCCGCTCAGGTGCACGCCGTCGCCGAGCTTGCCGGCGGCGGTCGTGACGGCGGCCCCGGAACCGAGCGAACCGGTGTTCACCGCACCGGAGGAGTCGGGCGTGGTGCCGGTGGTGCCGGTGGCGGAGTCGAAGTTCCACCAGGTGCTCGGCCCCTGCGTGGCGCTGCGGGAGGCCGTGGGGCTGGTGTACGTGGCGGGCCTGCCCCCCGGGGTGCCGGTGTCGGCGGTCGTGGTGCCGGGGCTGGCGGTCTGCGCCTCGGTGGTGCGGTAGCGGGAGACCGGCGAGCCGGCCGCCACGGCCTGGGAGTGGGTCAGGAACGTGCTGCCCAGGCCCGAGGACGCCCCGATCGGGGTGGGCGCGCCGTTGACGTGGGTGCCGGTGAACGTCGCTCCCACGGTGCCCGGCACGGCGAACCCGAGCACGGCCAGGGCGGTGACGAGCAGCGCGGCCGCCCGCCCGCGGTGGCCGCTCACGTGTTCCTCGCCTCGAACACGAGCCGGAAGGCCGAGCTCACGGTGGT
>NZ_BAABIL010000436.1:0-2042 GCF_039542765.1 Kineococcus glutinatus | reverse complement strand
CTCCACGACGTCGTCCCACCAGCGCTCGGGGTCGTCGTAGCCGCGGGCCGCCGCCAGCGCCGCCACCGGGTCGGCGCGCAGCGCGTCGGGCTCGCCGGCGGGGTCCGCGGGTTCCGCGGGGTCGTCGGGTGCGGGCTCGCCGGCGGGGTCCGCGGGGTCGTCGGGGTCGCCGGCGAGCACCACCGTCGAGGGCAGGTCGCAGAAGCGCACCGGCACCCCGCGCCGCGCCGCCCAGCGCAGCGCCTGCCACTCCGGGGAGAACGCCGCCAGCGGCCACCACGCCGCGCGCGCCGGCTCGCCGACGACGTGGGCCAGCAGCGCCACCGGGGGCTCCATGCCCGCGGCCGCCACGAGCGGCACGAGGTGGTCGGCGTCGGCCGGTCCCTCCACGAGGACGACGTCCGGCTGCAGCGCCTCCAGGGCCGCGAGGACCGCGCGCGCCGAACCGGGGCCGTGGTGCCGCACGCCGCAGACCTCCACGCGCACCTCGTCCGCGTCCTGCGGTGCCGCGGCCGCTGCGCCGGAGGGCGTCACCCGGTCACCGCGCGGCAGGCGCGGTAGAAGTCCGCCCAGCCCGGCCGCTCCCGCGCCACGGCCTCCAGGTACTCCACCCACACCGCCCGGTCGGCGACCGGGTCCCGGACGACGGCGCCGACGATGCCCGCCGCCACGTCGGAGGCGTGCAGGACGCCGTCGCCAAAGTGTGCGGCCAGCGCCAGCCCGGACGTCACCACGGAGATCGCCTCCGCCGTGGACAGCGTGCCCGACGGGACCTTCAGCGCGGTGCGCCCGTCCTCCGTCGCCCCCGCGCGCAGCTCCCGGAACACCGTCACGACGCGCCGGATCTCCTCCGCCGCAGCGGGGACCGGCGGCAGCTCCAGGGCCGCGCCGAGCTGCGCGACGCGGCGGGTCACGATGTCGACCTCCTCCTCGACGCTCGCCGGCAGCGGCAGCACGACCGTGTTGAACCGCCGCCGCAGCGCGGACGACAGCTCGTTGACGCCGCGGTCGCGGTCGTTGGCGGTGGCGATGAGGTTGAACCCCCTGGCGGCCTGCACCTCGGTGCCCAGCTCGGGCACCGGCAGGGTCTTCTCCGACAGGATCGTGATGAGGGCGTCCTGCACGTCGGAGGGGATGCGGGTCAGCTCCTCCACGCGCACGACCTGCGCGCGCTGCATGGCCACCATGACGGGGGAGGGCACCAGCGCGGCCGCCGAGGGTCCCTCCGACAGCAGCCGGGCGTAGTTCCAGCCGTAGCGCACGGCCTCCTCGGCGGTGCCCGACGTGCCCTGCACGACGAGGGTGGAGCGCCCGCACACCGCCGCGGCGAGGTGCTCGCCGACCCACGTCTTCGCGGTGCCCGGCACCCCGAGCAGCAGCAGCGCGCGGTCCGTGGCCAGCGTCGCCACCGCGACCTCCACGAGGCGGCGCGGGCCGACGTACTTCGGGGTGACGACCGCACCACCCGGCAGCGTCCCGCCCAGCAGGTACGTCACCACGGCGGCGGGCGAGAGCACCCACCCCGGCGGGCGGGGGCGGTCGTCGGCGGCGGCCAGCGCCGCCAGCTCCGCCGCGAACTGCTGCTCCGCGTGCGGGCGCAGCAGCCCCGTCCCCGGGGCGGCGTCCGCGGCGGGGGAGGTGGCGGTGGTCGGGTCGGTCACTGCAGCTCCTCGAGCATCCGGCGGCGGAAGGACAGCGTCCCGGCGGCGTCGAGGACGTCCGGGGCGAGGGGGGACCCCTCGGGCAGCAGGGCGGCGGCCTCGCGCAGGGCCGCCTCGGTGGCCGCGTCGCAGGGCAGGCGCAGGGCGGCGAGGTGCACGACGGGGCGGTCGTACCAGACGGCGGCGCGGCGCACCCGGCCCACCCAGGCGAGGACCGCGGCGGCCAGCAGCTGCGGCCACGGGCCGGGGCAGCCCGTGAGGACCTCCAGCACCTCGCCGGAGGAGGGCCCGGCCCGCCGGGCGTCGCGCCCGTCGTCGGCGTCCAGCACGGCGGCCGCGCCCGCGGCGCGCTCGGGCTCGGGCAGCACGTGCGTCAGCGCG
>NZ_BAABIL010000435.1:0-4051 GCF_039542765.1 Kineococcus glutinatus | reverse complement strand
TCGACATCGAGGACGTCACCGAGTGCCTGGCGAGCGTGGAGCTCTACCACGTGCGCTCGGGCATGAGCACCCCGCCGGCGGCGTCGACGCAGGCGCGCAGCGCCGCGCGCAGCTGCGCGTCGGCCACCACGTCCAGCGCCGTCAGCGCCAGGCCCACCGCACCGTCGAGCACCGCGGCGTCCCCGGCGGCGGAGACCGAGGCCGCCGCGAAGTCGCCGGTGTGCAGCGAGGTGCCGGGGTCCGCCAGCGCGATCATCGGGTGGATGGCCGGCACCCGGACGCTGACGTTGCCCAGGTCGCTGGAGCCGGTCAGCGACTCCGGCACCACCCCCGGCGGCAGCGCGGTGCGCCCCCGGCGCCGCTGGTGCAGCGTCCAGCGCGCCGCCAGCTGCAGGTTCGCCCGGATCGGCAGGTAGGCCGGCTGCGGGTCCCACCGCAGCTCGTGGCCGCAGCCCGTCATGGCGGCGGCCGCCACGAGCACCGCCTCCACCCGCCGGCACAGGTCCGCCAGGGTGTCCGGCGCCGCCGAGCGCACGTAGTACTCCGCGACCGCCCGCTCCGGCACGATGTTGGGCCGCTGCCCGCCCTCCAGCACGATCCCGTGCACCCGGTCGGTGGGCGGGACGTGCTGGCGCAGCATCGCGATGCCGGAGTAGCCGGCGACGACCGCGTCGAGGGCGTTGCGGCCCATGTACGGCTGCGCGGCGGCGTGCGCGGCCACGCCCGTGTACGCCGCGCGGACCTGCCGGCGCCCGAGGAAGGGCTGCACCGCGACGTCGTAGGTGAAGGGGTGCAGCATGACGACGGCGTCGACGCCCTCGAACGCGCCGGCCCGCGCCATGAGCTCCTTGCCGCCGCCGCCCTCCTCCGCGGGGGTGCCCAGCAGCACCGCCGTGCCGAGCCCGCCGCCGAGCCCGTCGCCGAGCCCGCCGCCGAGCACGGCGTGCAGGCCGAGGAACGCGCCGGCGGCCGAGGCCGCGATGACGTTGTGCCCGCAGCCGTGGCCGATGCCCGGCAGCGCGTCGTACTCGGCGAGGACCGCCACCACCGGGCCGCCGCTGCCGGTGGTGGCGCGCAGCGAGGTCGCCACCCCGAAGGCGCCGACCTCGGCCGACACGCCGTGGCGGGCGAGGAGCCCGGCCAGCGCGTCCACCGAGCGGTGCTCGGCGAAGGCCTCCTCGGGGTGCGCGTGCAGGTCGTGGCTGAGGGCCAGCAGGTCCGGGGCGGTGCTCTCCACCGCCGCCTCGGCCGCGTCGAGCAGCGCGGCCGGGGCGCCCGCGTGGTCGCTGTGCAGGGGGGTGGCGCGCTCGGCGGCCAGCGCGGTGCCGCGCTGCAGGGCGAGCAGGTGGGCGGGGTCCGGGGTCGAGGGCTGCGCCCCCGGCCGGGAGGTGCTCGTGTGATCACGAGGCGTCATGTCGCCCAGGTGTACCGCAGGTGCTCCACCGGTGCCCCCGGACGGGTGCGGCGTACCACCTGGTGCTCAGGTCCGCGGTCGGGGCGCCGATGGGTCCTGTGGAGTCCGCGCCGCCCGCGGACGGGGAGGGGGCGTCGTGGACGGGCCCGCGGTCGTCACCGTCTTCCTGCTCGCCGCGCTCGTCTGCACCGTCGCGGCCGCCGTCGCCTGGCGCCGCCGGGCCAACACGACCGCCGCCGCCGCGCTGGCGGTCCTGCAGTGGAGCGCCGGGGCCTGGGCCGCGTGCGCCGCCCTGCTCGACCTACCCCTGCCCTCCACCACGGCGCGCGTCCTGCTCGTCGTCAACTACACCGCCATCCACCTGCTCGTGGCGGGCACGCTGTGCCTCAGCGCCGCGGTGCTCGACCCGTCGTGGCGGTTGCGCCGGCGCACCGCGCTGCTGCTGGCGATCGCGCCGGTGCTCGTCGTCGTGGCCACCGCCACCGACGGCTGGCACCACCTGTTCTTCACCGGCTTCGGCGACCGCGACCACCACAGGCTGGACTTCGGCCCGCTGTTCCCGGTGCACTCCGCGTACTGCTACGGGCTGCTGGCCCTGGCGCTCCTGCGCCTGGCCCGCGGGTGGTGGCGGGCGGCCGCGGTCTTCCGCCACCAGATCGGCTGCATCCTCGCCGCCGCGCTGGTACCCATCGCGCTCAACGCGGTGACCGTCACCTCACCCGGCGTGCTGGGCGGGGTGGACTGGACACCGGTGTTCTTCGTCGTCACCGGGCTCGTCACGTCCTACGCCGTCTTCCGGCGGGGCCTGCTGCAGATCGTGCCGGTGGCGCGGGCGCAGATCGTGGACACGCTCGCCGACGGGGTGCTCGTCGTGGACCCCACCGGCCGCATCGTCGACGTCAACACCGCCGGGCTCGCCATGCTGCACCGCGCCCACGCCGACCTGCCCGACGACGTGGTGGGCCTGCCCGCCACCACCGCGCTGCGCAACCCGCAGGTGCGCGAGCTGCTCTCCCAGGACTGCCAGCGCACCGTGGAGGTGGCGCCCGGCCTGCACCTGGACCTGCGCTCGCGGGTGCACCGCGACGGCCGCGGCCGCCCGTTGGCCCGGGTGGTGGTGGCCCGCGACGTCAGCGACGCCGTGGCCGCCGAGCACCGCCTGCGCGAGCACCTGCGGACCATCGACGGCCTGCGCGAGCGCCTGCAGGAGGAGGCCGTCCGCGATGCGCTGACCGGCCTGCACAACCGCCGCCACCTCGTGGCGGCCCTGGAGGACGCGGTGACGCGCGCCACGCGGAGCGGCGGGTGCGTGGGGGTCGTCCTGCTGGACGTGGACCACTTCAAGCTGGTCAACGACACCCACGGCCACCAGGCCGGCGACGAGGTGCTGTGCGCGGTGGCGGCCGGGCTGCTGGAGGGCACCCGGGAGGGCGACACCGTCGCCCGCTACGGCGGGGAGGAGTTCGTGGTCCTGCTGCCCGGCGCCGGCGCGGAGGCGGCGGCCCGGCGGGCGGAGGAGATCCGCGCCCGCTGCGAGGCCGCGCGGGTGCCGGTCGGCGGGGACGTGCGCCTGTCGGTGACGGTCTCGGCGGGTGTGGCGGTCTTCCCCGCCGACGGCGTGGACGCGCGCGGTGTGCTCGCCGCCGCCGACGCGGCGCTCTACGCGGCCAAGGCCGCCGGGCGCAACCGCGTGCTGGTCGCCGCGCGGCGCGGCTGAACGCCCCGGCCGCTCAGCGGCACAGGTCCACCCGCACCACGTCGTAGGGCGTCGTCGGCGTCGCGGGGGTCGAGAAGCGGCCGTTGACCAGCCACAGCGACCCGCCGGCGAGGATGCCCGTCGTCGGGCGGTCCAGGTCGTCGTCGCCGAGGCGTCCGGTGACCTCGCCGCTGCGCAGGTCGCGGGCCAGCCGGACGACGGCGACCTCGTCGGTGGCGAACCCGTACACGACGTACAGGGTGCGCCCGCGCAGGACGAGCCCGTCGCCGCCGGCCAGGTCCACCCCCGACACCGCCAGCCGCGTGGTGGCGCCGCTGCCCGGGTCGATGCGGAACAGGTCGCCGGTGACGCTCTGGGTCGCGACGAGCGCGCCGTCCGGCAGCGCCCGCACGCCGTTGAGGTTGAAGGCGCCCGGGACCGGGTCGAAGTCGCCCGTGAGCGGCAGGGTCGCGGCCTCCGCGGGCAGCTGCCCGCGCCGGCCGAGCGGGATGACGACGAGGTGGTCGGCGCTGGAGTCGGTGACGTAGACCGCGTCGCGGGTGACCTCCACGTCGTTGAGGAACCCGCTGCCCGGCACCACCCAGCGGCCCAGCTCGGCGCCGGTGCGCGCGTCGTAGGCGGTCACCGCGCCGGTGGCCCCGCCGGCGACCCACAGCCGCTGCGCCCGCTCCTCGTAGCGCACGCCCACGGCGACGCGGCCGGGCACGCCGGGCACGAGCACCTCGCCCCGCCCGGTGCGCAGGTCGCCGCGCCAGATGCCGCCGTCGGTGCGCGACCCGGCGAAGAAGGTCGTGCCCGGCCCGTCGGTGATGCCCTCCGGCTGGGAGCCCGCCGGCAGCGGGACCGTCTCGGGGAAGGCGCGGCGGTCCTCGCGGTGCTGGTCCTCGCGGCGCTGGTCCGGTGGCGCGGCCGCGGCGGCG
>NZ_BAABIL010000434.1:0-3113 GCF_039542765.1 Kineococcus glutinatus | reverse complement strand
CAGCACCCGGTCCACCGCGGCCGCGTCCAGCGGCTCCACCTCGTCGATGACGCGCTGGAACTCACCCGTCGTGAAGTCCTCCACCGCCGAGGCCGCCGCCCGCAGCCGCAGCATCGACTTCGGGGTGAAGACGACCAGCGGCCGGCGCGGGCGGGCGTAGGCCTGCCGGCGCAGCAGGTGGAAGTAGCTCGCGGGCGTCGACGGCATCGCCACCGTCATGTTGTCCTCGGCGCACATCTGCAGGAAGCGCTCGATGCGGCCGGAGGAGTGGTCCGGGCCCTGCCCCTCGTAGCCGTGCGGCAGCAGCAGCACGACGGAGGAGCGCTGCCCCCACTTCTGCTCGCCCGCGGAGATGAACTCGTCGATGACCGTCTGGGCGCCGTTGAAGAAGTCGCCGAACTGCGCCTCCCACAGGACCAGGGCGTCGGGGCGCTCGACGGAGTAGCCGTACTCGAAGCCCATCGCCGCGAACTCGCTCAGCAGCGAGTCGTAGATCCAGAAGCGCGCCTGCCCCTCCGCCAGGTTCAGCAGCGGCGTCCACTCCTCGGCCGTGACCCGGTCGGTGAGCACCGCGTGGCGGGAGACGAACGTGCCGCGGCGGCTGTCCTGCCCCGCCAGGCGCACCGGCACGCCCTCCATGAGCAGGGAGCCGAACGCCAGCAGCTCCCCCCAGCCCCAGTCGATGCCGCCCTCGCGCGACATCTGGTCGCGCCGCTCCAGCAGCTGGCGCAGCTTGGGGTGCACCGTGAAGCCGTCCGGCGGGTTGGCCTGCACCTTGCCGATGTGCTCCAGCACCTGCGCGGCCACCGCCGTCCTGCGGCGCGAGGCCTCCGCCCGGTCGTCGGCCTCCTGCGCGCTGGGGCGCTCCAGGCCGCCGCGGCCGTCACCGCCGTCGGCGCCGCCGGTGGTGGCGGACTCCTTGGTCTCCGCGAACGCCCGCTCCAGCTGGGCGGAGTAGTCGCGCAGCGCCTCCTCGGCGTCCTCGACGGTGATGTCGCCGCGGCCGATGAGCTGCTCGGTGTACTGCTTGCGGACGCTGCGCTTCTTCTCGATGAGCGCGTACATCAGCGGCTGCGTCATCGAGGGGTCGTCACCCTCGTTGTGACCGCGGCGGCGGTAGCAGACCAGGTCGATGATGACGTCCTTGTCGAACGCCTGGCGGAACTCGAACGCCAGCTGCGCCACCCGCACGCACGCCTCCGGGTCGTCGCCGTTGACGTGGAAGATGGGCGCCTGGATCATCCGGCCGACGTCGGTGGAGTACACCGACGAGCGCGCCGACGCCGGCGCGGTGGTGAAGCCCACCTGGTTGTTGATGACCACGTGGATCGTGCCGCCGGTGCGGTAGCCGCGCAGCTGGGAGAGGTTGAGGGTCTCCGCCACCACGCCCTGCCCGGCGAACGCGGCGTCGCCGTGCAGCAGCACCGGCAGCACCGGGAAGGTCCGCCCGCCCAGGTCGATGCGGTCCTGCTTGGCGCGGGCCACGCCCTCCAGGACGGGGTTCACCGCCTCCAGGTGCGACGGGTTCGCCGCCAGGTACACCTTCGTCTGCTCACCGGTCTCGGCGGTGAACGTGCCCTCGGTGCCCAGGTGGTACTTCACGTCACCGGAGCCCTGGACCGTGCGGGGGTCCTGCATGCCCTCGAACTCGCGGAAGATCTGGCCGTAGCTCTTGCCCGCGATGTTGGCCAGCACGTTCAGCCGGCCCCGGTGGGCCATGCCCACGCACACCTCGTGCAGCCCCTCGCGCGCCGCCTGCGACAGCACCGCGTCCAGCAGCGGGATGACGCTCTCGCCGCCCTCGAGGCTGAACCGCTTCTGCCCCACGTACTTCGTCTGCAGGAACGTCTCGAACGCCTCCGCGGCGTTGAGCCGGCGCAGGGTGCGCAGCTGCTCCGTCGCGCTGGGCTTGTTGTACGGGCGCTCCACGCGGTCCTGGATCCACGTGCGCTGCTCGGGGTCCTGGATGTGCATGTACTCGATGCCCGTGGTGCGGCAGTAGGAGTCGCGCAGCACCCCGAGGATGTCGCGCAGCCTCATGTGCGGGCGGCCGCCGAAACCACCGGTGGGGAACTCCCGGTCCAGGTCCCACAGCGTGAGGCCGTGGCTCTCGATCTCCAGGTCCGGGTGGACCCGCTGGCGGTACTCCAGCGGGTCGGTGTCGGCCATGAGGTGACCGCGCACCCGGTAGGCGTGGATCAGCTCCACGACGCGGGCGGTCTTGTTGATCTGGTCGTCGTGGTGCACCGAGATGTCGCGCACCCAGCGGATCGGCTGGTAGGGGATGCGCAGCGCCTGGAAGACGCGGTCGTAGAAGCCGTCCTCGCCGAGCAGCTTGGCGTGCACGATGCGCAGGAAGTCACCGGACTGCGCGCCCTGGATGATCCGGTGGTCGTACGTGGACGTCAGCGTGATGACCTTGCTGATCGCCAGCCGCGCCAGCGTCTCCTCGCTGGCCCCCTGGTACTCCGCGGGGTACTCCATCGCGCCCACGCCGATGATCGCGCCCTGGCCCTTGACCAGGCGCGGCACCGAGTGGACGGTGCCGATCGTGCCCGGGTTCGTCAGGCTGATCGTCGTGCCCGCGAAGTCGGCCGGGGTGAGCTTGCCCGCGCGGGTGCGGCGCACGACGTCCTCGTAACCGGCCCAGAACTCCGCGAACGTCCTGGTCTCGGCCTCCTTCACCGACGGCACCATGAGCTGGCGGGTGCCGTCGGGGCGGGGCAGGTCGATCGCGATGCCCAGGTTGACGTGCGCGGGCTGCAGCACCGCGGGCTTGCCGTCCTGCAGCACGTAGGACGCGTTCATCGCCGGCATCTCGCGCAGCGCCTCGACGACGGCGTAGCCGATGAGGTGGGTGAAGGAGACCTTGCCGCCGCGGGCGCGCTTGAGGTGGTTGTTGATGACGATGCGGTTGTCCACCAGCAGCTTGGCCGGCACGGCCCGCACGCTCGTGGCCGTGGGGACCTCGAGGCTGGCCTCCATGTTCGTCACCACGCGGGCCGAGGGGCCGCGCAGCTTCTCCACCACGTCCTGCGCCTGCGCCACGGCCACCGCGCCGTCGCCGGCGGGTGCGGCGTCGGCCGCTGCGTGCCTGGCGGGGGCCGCCGGTG